>NZ_VCIA01000001.1:3000000-3300000 GCF_005887555.1 Lentibacillus cibarius
TACGTTGAATTTATTAGCAATTAACCAGAATGAATCCCCTTTTTGTGCTTTATAGGAAGCGGCATCGGCACCGTGTGGAATAGCTAAAATGATAAATGTGATGAATACTACACTTAGCACGTTTTTAAATTTGCTCCTCATTGTTGTCCCTCCTGCTAAGGTCTCATACTAAAAGACTACTAGATGTAATATTCCTTAGCATTCACCAATAATTACCTGTATTAAGTCGCATCTTGTCATCCGCGTGCGATCAAGTATTACATTTACATGTGGTAATAAATTCCTGGATTGTAAAAATTCAAATTTATGGAAGTGAAGGAATATGGAGGATGAACTATAACAAATGTTGCATCATTGTTACGGCCGGGCCCACTTTGCCCCGTGGCGAAAGTCGCGCGGCCCGGCCCGAAAGTTGCGCAACCGGGTGCGGAAAGGTCCCCAATGTCCAAATCCATACATGATTTGTCCATCTTCTGAATAGCTATAAAGAAAGAACGACTAGCAGGAGGAGACAGTATGCTGCAACTTATTCTGGAGCTGTTCACGAGTGAGCAAACAGCGAAAGACATTTTAGCAAATCCAACTACCGAATTGATTTTTATGATTTTGTTTACCACTTTCTTCCTCGCCATTTTGGTCCATATCAGCTTATTTACTCGACTGAAAAAAATACGAAACTATATTGATACAACCAATCGATTGGATATGGAGCCGCTAAGCACATTTAAAGCGGAGTATGACCGGGTTCGGCAGGAAGAGCCAGTCAAGCCGGAAACGTTTGTGCAGGAGAAGTTTTCCGGCTGGCGTGTTTTTAACGTGCCGGTTGTTAATCTCATTAAAATGGTGCAGATGACCGTTTCTGTCTTTATATTGATTGGTGTGCTGGGGACGTTTATCGGCCTGACCATCTCGCTTGGAAGTATCAACGGTGCGGGTGGTCAATTGGTGGAAAATGTTGCTGCCGTCCTGCCAGGTATTGATGTGGCATTTTATACGAGTATTGCCGGGATGGGGCTGTCCTTGGCGATGACTGTGCTGACGAAAGTGTTTAATACAGAACATATGCTTACAGATCTGATGTTAAAATTCGAATCCCAATTGGAAGCAACAGAACAGGATGGGATGAACCGGCTAATTGACGTGTCGGAATCTATCAACCAATCAATCCAGTATCTACAGGAAACGAATCAGCAGTCACTAACGGGTATTGAACAGGCATTTGCGGGATTTCAGGAGTATACAAGCGGTTTGCAGCAATCGGCAAAAGATTTGGCGGCTTTTAACGACGGGCTTGCTAGCAACTTGGAGACATTCCAGGAATTGTTTGCGCATATGAAAGAGGTGACGGATGGATTCGGCGAGTCCACCGCCAAGCTAAACGATAATTTTGATACGTTGTTTGTTTATTTTAAAAAGATGGATCGTAACCACGAGCAAATGGCTCAAACAATGGAGAACACGTACGAACGGATAAAAGACGTGTCGGAAACGCAGGCAAACACGCTACAGCAGTTTGAGAAGTCAGCTGAGGAGTTAAAATCATTTACTTCTTCCATCTTGGAGGAGCAGCAATCGATGCACACGGCTTTTGAAAAAATCACGCAAAAAACGAATGACCTGGCGGAAAAAATGGGCGCGCATAATAAAGAATTTAAGCAGGTGTTTGGATCGGACCTTAGTGCGAAACTGTCAGGCATCATCACAGCCGTTCGTGAATTATCCAAGGACTTCGAAAAAATGGGCGGTTCGATTAGTCAATTACCTGAGGCGCTGGAAGTTATTAATCAAACCCAAGCGGAGTATAAACACCTTTTATCCGAGCGTTTTGACGATTTGAAAGAATTTAACCGGACGTTCAACAATCACCTGAAAGCTCATTCCGAGGAATCCAAGGACTTTGAACGGCAAATGCGGGATGCGGCGCAAACTCATGAGCGGCTTGGCACGCAAAATAATCAACTTATTAATGAGATAAACAAAACGATTTCCCAAATGAACCATTCATTCCAGCAGCGCGAAAACCAAGTCGAAGCAAGTATGGATGCTATAAAAAAGACACTCAGTGATTATGTGGCTAATCTGGAGGGCAAACTTGGGGAGAAATTGGATAAGGTTGCGCGCAACATTGATGATTCGGTCGATATGACGAATGATGGTCTCAAGAAGGAATTTCAGGAGATTCGGCGTCTGTCTGAAGAAGTCCAGCAAAACAATGCCCGTTACATCCAGCAAACACTGAGGGATCTAGGCCGGGAGATAGAAGAACTAAACCGGCAGTTGAATCGTATGGGGCAGCAGCCTGAAAATAATAGTGGCAGGTTGAGACAAAATGAATACTAAATACCAGCGTCTTTTTAAGAAAGAGCAGGATGAAGGGCATTTTTGGCCATCTTTTACCGATCTGTTGACCATTATTTTGCTATGTTTCATCTTAATTTTCATTGCGATGATGATTATTAAATCCTTGCAGATAGAGGAAATGAAAAAGACCATCGACCAAATCATGGGGGTTCGTTCTAAGCTAGTTAATGAGCTACAGACCGAATTCAATGATTCAGCCCTTGGGATTGAAGTGGATAAGGAGACAGGTGCGATTATTTTTGATACAGAAATTCTATTTGCCTACAATAAGTCGGAATTAAAGCCGGATTCCTTCCAGTTTTTAGATGAATTTGTTCCTAAGTATTTGGATATTTTGTTGCAGAGCGGCTATGAAGACTATGTGGCGGAAATTATTATCGAAGGCCATACCGACCGCGATGGCGGCTATTTATATAACCTCGAGCTCTCACAGGACAGAGCATACAGTGTGGCGGAATATATTTTGAGCGACGATTTTCCATATAAAAATATTCAACAGCACCTGAAGGATAAACTAACCGTCAACGGCAAATCCTATACCGACTTCCGGACGGATGACGCAGGCAATTACAGTGCCAAAGCCTCCCGAAGAGTAGAATTTAAGTTTCGATTGAAAGATGAGGAAATTCTTAAGAAGACACGAGAGATTTTGAAGGAGTAAGACCTGGTGGAAGTCGTTTTCGCTGAAGTTGTCACAGATTTCGCTGAAGTTCACTGTATTTCCGCTGAAGTTGTCACAAAATCGGCTGAAGTTCACTATTTTTTCGCTGAAGTTGTCACAAATTTGGATGGAAATCCCAGGTTCCAGATGTAGTACGGCAAAACTCGCGCGGCCCGGGCCTAAAGTCGCGCGAAAGCAAATAATAGATTGAAAAACAATCACCCTGCCAGCGGTCCCGCATGCAGGGTGATTGTTTTTCGCGGGGCAAGAGGGGCAGGATCCATGTCCCGGTGATGTACTCGCCCGTAGAGCATGATTTCTATTTTTACGGGCAACAATAAAAGGACTCAACCTATATGGATACGCATGAAGCGATCCTCCCCCTAACAAGTATGAGCTCACTTGAATGTTTTTGATTGAAATTGATTTTTTGTGATTGATTTTTGCAATCGTTTTCGATATACTTTACTTGAAAGAAAGTGGTGGGAGGTGGATCATGCTTACAAGTGAACGTCATCAACGGATCATGGATTTAATCAAACAAAAACAAACCGTTACCATTCAGGATGTTGCCGTGGTAACTGGCGCATCGGAGTCCACCATTCGTCGTGATTTAACTGAGCTGGAAAACCGGCAAAAACTGCGGCGCATTCATGGTGGTGCGACGATTCATAAACAAATAAGCAGTGAATCAAGTGTTGGTGAAAAATCAGCCAAAAACAATCAGGAAAAAACAGCAATTGCCAAACACGCGGCATCACTTGTCGCGGAAGGGGATTGTATTTTCCTGGATGCCGGAACAACGACAACAAAGATGATTCCTTATTTGCAAGGGAAACAGGTAACCGTTGTCACCAATGGCCTTACACATATGGATTCACTTGAGGAAAATGGGATACCTACCTACCTGACTGGTGGCTATATGAAGTCAAAAACGGGTGCTTTGATTGGCACACAAACCATGGAGACGCTTGGCAACTACCGGTTTGATGCTTGTTTTATCGGGGTGAATGGTTTTGATATCACGTATGGGTATACAACGCCCGATCCCGAAGAAGCAGGGGTTAAACGTACGGCTTTACGCCTGGCCCGTGGTAAATATGTGCTAGCTGACAGCAGTAAATATCAAGGTATCACGTTTGCGGGAATTGCTGCATTAGATGCCGCTTGTTTAATCACAACGTTGACAGATGAGCACATGCTAACAGCGCTAAGAAAACAAACAGAAGTTAGGAGCGTTTCTCCATGATATATACGTGTACCATCACACCGTCGATTGATTACACGACTTATTTACCAACCTTTCGAACCGGCGACTTAAATCGCACGGAACATGTTGCGTATTATCCCGGTGGAAAGGGGATTAATGTATCCCGCGTGTTAAGCAGGTTGCGTGCAGATACGACGGCGCTGGGATTTGTCGGCGGATTTACCGGGGGTTATATAGAGACGTTTTTACAGAATGAAGGAATCTTGACCGACTTTGTTCACACCAGTGAGACGACGCGGATTAATGTGAAAATAAAAGCAGATGAAGAAACGGAAATAAATGGTCCGGGCCCGGTTCTCGAGGAAAGGCTGCAAGCGCAATTATTTTCCAAACTACAGTCACTACAACAGGGGGATACGTTCGTGCTTGCCGGGCGGATTCCAAACAGCATTCCGGATGCCTTTTTAGATAAAGTCGGCGAACTGTGCCAATCGCGAGGCGTGCATTTTGTTGTGGATACATCCGGCCCAAGGTTAAAAAAGCTCGCTAAGCAGCAACCATTTTTAATGAAACCGAATCAGGAAGAGTTAGGCGAGATGTTTGATACAACGATTCATGATCGGCACGAGGCACATGCCTGCGCAGAGCAATTAGTGGCACAGGGGATAACCAATGTAATCGTTTCGATGGGGGGAGCAGGCGCGCTCTTTGTAAATAGCGAAACGGCAGTAGCAGCAGTGGCCCCTGAAGGTCATGTGCAGAACACAGTTGGTGCGGGTGATTCGGTTGTCGCCGGGTTCCTAGCCTTCTATGAAAAAGGAGCAAGTGTGAAGGACGCTTTTCAATTTGGTGTCGCTTGTGGCAGTGCGACAGCCTTTTCAACTGATTTATGTGAACGACAGCAGGCAGAAGCATTGCGCCAAACGGTAAAACTCTCCACGATGAACAAGGATGTGAGATAAATGAAGATAACCGAGCTCTTAAAGAAAGATACGCTCATACTCGATTTAGAAGCTAATACGAAAGAAGACGTATTAAATGAATTAGTCGGAAAACTGGATGCGGCCGGGAAACTATCTGATGTGGAAAGCTTCAAACGCGATATTTGGCGCCGGGAGGAAGAAAGCACAACAGGTATTGGTGAAAGTGTCGCTATTCCGCATGCGAAATCTGCCGCAGTGGAAACGCCGGCCATTGCGTTTGGACGCTCTAGCGATGGGATAGATTTTGCCTCCCTCGACGGACAGCCGGCCCATCTTTTTTTCATGATTGCGGCAAGTGAAGGGGCAAACAATGACCATTTAGAGGCACTTTCCCGGTTGTCAACGTTTTTGATGGATACCTCATTCCGGGATAAACTATATGCGGCAACGACAACAGAAGAAATCATTCAAGCAGTCAATGCCAAAGAAGCGGAAGTTGAAGGGGAAGCGGAGGATAGTTCCGACGACGCTACCGCTAAGCTGCTAGCCGTTACAGCGTGTCCAACTGGTATCGCACATACGTACATGGCTGCTGAAAAATTACAAGAAACCGCTAATGACTTAGGGTTAGCTATTAAAGTTGAAACGAACGGATCAAGCGGTGTCAAAAATAGGCTGACAAAAGAAGAAATCGACCAAGCAGATGCCATCATCGTTGCAGCAGATACTCAAGTAGAAATGGCGCGTTTTGACGGTAAGCCGGTTATCCAAACAGGGGTTGGCAAGGCCATCCATGAGGCAGAAGATTTGTTAAAACAAGCCTCCTCCCAAAACGATGTCTCCATCTATCATCATGAGGGTGGAAAAAGTGAAGATGAAGAAAAGGGCGAACGCACCGGTTTTTATAAACACTTGATGAATGGTGTTTCCAACATGCTGCCATTTGTAGTGGGCGGCGGTATTTTAATTGCCCTTTCCTTTTTCTGGGGAATTAATGCTTCTGATCCCGACAGCCCCGAATACAATGCGTTTGCGGCGATGTTGAATGAAATTGGTGGCGGTAAGGCGTTCTTCCTTATGGTGCCAGTACTGTCCGGTTTTATCGCGTCAAGTATCGCTGAACGCCCAGGCTTTGCGCCGGGCATGGTCGGAGGTCTGATCGCAACAACGGTTTCCGGTGCCTCAGGTGCATCCGGTGGGTCAGGATTTCTGGGCGGATTAATTGCTGGTTTTCTAGCCGGTTATGTGACCCTGTTTGTGAAAAAAGCATTCAGCCGTTTGCCGGATGCGTTAGAAGGATTAAAACCGGTATTATTTTACCCGCTTTTCGGTATTGCTTTGACAGGAATCATTATGATGCTTATCAATCCGCCATTGACCCAGTTGTATACTGGCTTAACGCACTTTTTGGAAAGTATGGGCGGAACCAATCAACTGCTTGTCGGACTGATTATTGGTGCGATGATGGCATTTGATATGGGTGGACCACTCAATAAGGCGGCATATACATTCGGTATTGCCATGCTTGATGCGGGAAATTATACGTTTATCGCTGCGGCTATGGCGGGTGGAATGGTGCCACCGCTCGGGGTTGCGCTGGCTACCTCACTATTTAAAAATCGTTTTACGAAACAGGAACAAGAAGCTGGGAAAACTGCCTATGTACTAGGGGCCTGCTTTATTACAGAAGGGGTTATCCCATTTGCAGCGGCTGACCCCGCTCGCATTATTCCGGCGACCGTTACAGGTGCAGCGGTAACTGGTGGATTGACCATGCTGTTTGATATTGGGCTGCGCGCCCCACATGGCGGCATATTTGTAATGGGGCTGGTAGAAGGTGGTGCAGGTACCATACTTCTTTATGCAGTATCAATCATTATTGGTGCCATTGTTACGGCGTTGCTAGCAGGCTTATTGAAGAAGCGCATAAGGTAGTAGTGCCACTTTCGAAATGCGCTGGGTTGTGGTACGGGCTTTAAAATAGATGGTACATCATTTAAAAATGGTACATCATTTAAAAAAGAGTCTGTTTACTAAATCGTCATGATCGCCGACGACTCCACCGAGAAAAGGGCATTTATAACGCAAATGAGTGACCGAATAAGGCCGGACCATGGAAAAAAGGGCACTCATAACGTGGATGAGAGACCGATCGGGGCTGCTCCACTGGGAAAAGGGCATTCATAACGCAAATGAGTGACCAAATAAGGCCGGACCACGGAAAAAAGGGCACTCATAACGCAAATGAGTGACCAAATAAGGCCGGACCACCGAGAAAAGGGCACTCATAACGCAGATGAGAGACCGATCGGGGCTGCTCCACTGGGAAAAGGGCACTCATAACGTGGATGAGTGACCAAACAAGGCCGGACCACGGAAAAAAGGGCACTCATAACGTGGATGAGTGACCAAACAAGGCCGGACGACCGAGAAAAGGGCACTCATAACGTGGATGAGAGACCGATCGGGGCTGCTCCACTGGGAAAAGGGCGCTCATAACGCAAATGAGTGACCCAATAAGGCCGGACCACGGAAAAAAGGGCGCTCATAACGCAGATGAGTGACCAAACAAGGCCGGACCACGGAAAAAAGGGCGCTCATAACGCAGATGAGTGACCAAATAAGGCCGGACCACGGAAAAAAGGGCACTCATAACGCAAATGAGTGACCCAATAAGGCCGGACCACCGAGAAAAGGGCACTCATAACGCAGATGAGTGACCGATTGAGGCCGGACCATGGAGAAAAGGGCACTCATAACGCAGATGAGTGACCGATTGAGGCCGGACCATGGAAAAAAGGGCACTCATAACGCAGATGAGAGACCGATCGGGGCTGCTCCACTGGGAAAAGGGCACTCATAACGTGGATGAGAGACCAAACAAGGCCGGACGACCGAGAAAAGGGCACTCATAACGCAAATGAGTGACCCAATAAGGCCCCGCCACGGAAAAAAGGGCGCTCATAACGCAGATGAGTGACCAAACAAGGCCGGACCATGGAAAAAAGGGCACTCATAACGTACAGAAAGATGGTCATCATTAACGGCATCATAATTCCTGTACCGGCCGCTGCTGCTGTGAACCAATAATGATGACTACAAAAGACCGGGTCAACAATAGCCCGGTCTTGTTACATATAAAATGAAATGCACTATTAGTCTGCAAAACAACTTTTGTCGTACTGATAACCCACAGGTGCAGAAGATTTTCTAAGCTTTCCAGAAATCAGGTAAAGATGGAACAATCCCACTGCAGTTTTTTTGTTTCATAAAATTTTCTCCCCAAATGATGAATCGGCTATTTACATTCCCGGGAAGAGAGCGGGGAAAACAATCTTATTCCCCACACACTTTATTTCCCCCTGTCTTCCTTACTTTACCTTGCTTGATCCATTCATCGATTTGGTCTTTTGTCCATCCGGCCTTTTCTATATACAAAACTCAACCAATCCAACGCCCCCCAATCCCCCAGAATATGATACAATTTTGAATGAATACATAATAAAGAAACGTTTTTCTAATGCGGAACGTCTATAAAGGTACGAGGGGGGAAAAGGATGAAAAGACAATTGCAGATGATTGGTTTTTTTGCACTTGTTTTTATGTTTTTAAGTTTTGGTCTTACCTGCATTGTGCATGCAGATGAACAAGATATTAGGCTGAACATACAGGTAGACGCCGGATTAAATGGAAAAGTGAAGCAGCAGCAGGGCTATCCTGTTACGTTAACGATCACGAATGAAAAAGCAGATTTCACCGGGGACCTTGTCGTCACGCTACCAGTTGGCAACAAGGTTATCCCTATTGACATTGCCTCCGGGACAACGAAAATGATTACATTTTCGGTTCCGGCAATGCGGGAAGGTGCTTTCAGTCGAGGATCTAATCAAAAGGTGCAGCGTTTTCATTTATATGAAGGAAATTGGGAAGATGGCGAGGAAGTAACCATCGACACCAGTCTTGATTTGTCTCCTGCCTATATGGCGCGAGAAAAATTAGTGATAGGTGTACTTTCCGACCGTCCGGATAGTTTAAATTATATAAAATTAGCATCTTTCCAAGGTAATAGTCCGGAAGTTATTCATTTACAGGCAAGTGATCTCCCTGAAGATGCTACAGGGCTAGATGTTCTGGATATGCTTGTCATCAATGATTATTCGGTTGCGAAATTACCGGATAACATTCAAGCGGCCATGAAAGATTGGGTAGGAGAAGGTGGGACGCTTGTAACCGGTAGTGAGCCTGGGCTGCAGCAACAGTTTGGTGAACTTGCCGACTTATTGCCGCTAACAGTTAAAGGAAAAGAAATAGTTCAAAAGATGCAAGGTTTTAGTAAACTCTATCAAAAGCCGCTTCAAGCGGATAGCATAGAATTGTTTACCGGGGAGATCGACGAAAAAGCTCGTGTGCTGTATAAAGAAGATTCGCTTCCGTTAGTTGCTGAGAAGGCGTTTGGTCAGGGCGACGTTACCCAGGTCGCATTCGATTTGGGGTTACCTGTGTTGGCCGATTGGAAGGGAAGTCAATCATTGTGGGAAACTATTGGGAGCGATGCAGGCAATAGGAATTCGCAAATGATGCCGCTTAACTTGCGGATGAATGATCAATTGACGAACATGTCAAGAACCTTTCCGACGTTGGCGAATTTCAAAGTTTCAACGCTTTCTTACCTATTTATTGCGTATTTGTTGTTGATTCTTCCTGTTCTTTACATCGTTTTAAAAAAAGCAGATAAACGGGAGTGGGCATGGGTGGTCATTCCTGCTATTGCGGTTATATCAAGCGTTGGATTATACGCAGTTGGAGCGAAAGACCGCAGTGGTCACGTAAAAACTAATACAGTGTCGGTTATTTCCGTAGATGAACAGGGCATTGGAAGTGGTGACGGCTCCGTCTCCATGTTATCCAAAGGGGCCGGCGCATACACGTTGACTATGGACAGTGAGCTCGATCCTGTGGCTGCAAACAATCGATATAACCCACAGCAGACGGTGACAGACTTGCCGTTTGTTGAAGCAAAAGGAAAGCATACAGCGATTAACTATCGGAATGTGGAATTCTGGTCACCACGGAGTGCAGCAATTGATTATCCTGTGAAGAAATATGGTCACTTCCAGTCTGGTTTAACACGAGCAGATGATAACATAAGTGGACAGATCACCAATAATTTCAAACACGATTTGCACGACGTTTACTTGATCAGCGGAAACAATTACCAAAAGGTAGGAGATTTGGCTGCTGGTAAGTCCAAAGAAATCAGTTTCAGTGTGAAGGACAAGAGCTTTTATCAACGCCCAATTGAGGGAGTTGCTCAACGATTATTTGATCAGCTTGGTTCCATGACCCAACACAGCGATCAAGCGCTACAAGCGGATCTGTTGTCGATGGCTATTCGAAATAACATGCAGCGTAACGTTAATACACCTGTTTTAATCGGATTTAGCGACGAAGCGTTATATCCGGTAACCGTAAATGGCGATGAAACGGTTCAGAACAATCTTCATTTGTTCACCCAACCGGTAACGATTCAATTGCCTCGTAATGAAAAAAGCACTTTTTCATCCGAAATGAATTTACCAAACATATCGGTTCTTGATGGCCAAATTTTTCACAATGGGACGATGCAGAACCAACTTTTCTTTGACGCTGAATCGGGCACCTATTTATTGAGGTATGAACTGCCAGCATCGTTAAAAGAGCGAACGGTTCAGCTAAAGGAAATAGACGTGAGCATTCCGAACCACAGAAATGGAACCACCTATTCACTTCACAATGTTGAAAGTGATACGTATGAAGCAATAGATCAAAATCAGGCTTCTTTTGATCAGCGTGCTCATGAAAACTATATAACAGACAATGCGGTGGTTGTTCGTGTGAAAGCTAGTAGAGATGGTTCTATCAAAGTTCCAACGGTTCGCGTCAAAGGAGTGATAAACCCATGATAGAGATGATCAACTTAACGAAACGATACGGTCCGTTTACCGCACTGGAAAATCTGACCCTAACGATTGATAAAGGTACTGTTTTTGGGTTTGTCGGGCCGAACGGTGCCGGAAAGTCTACCACGTTTTCCATTTTGGCAACCCTTTTGGCACCAAGTGACGGTTCCGCATATGTGAATGGGTATGATGTGACGAAAAATCCCAAGCAGGTGCGCAGGCATATTGGTTATGTACCCGACTTCTTTGGTGTATATGATCAGTTTAAAGTCAATGAGTATTTAGATTTTTATGGTGCGAGTTATGGTATTTCCAGTACAGAAAGAAAGGCGATTATTCCGCAATTACTAGAGCTTGTCAATCTGACGGAAAAAGCAGACAGCTATGTTGATTTGCTCTCAAGAGGGATGAAGCAGCGTCTTTGTTTGGCACGCGCATTAATTCATGATCCGGAAGTGCTTATATTAGATGAGCCGGCGTCCGGACTTGACCCGCGCGCCCGGGTTGAAATGCGAGGAATCTTACGGGAGCTGAAGGATATGGATAAGACCATTATTATTTCATCCCATATTCTCCCGGAGCTTTCAGAAATCTGTGATGAACTGGGGGTAATTGAAAACGGGCAGCTAATCGCCAGTGGTAATGTCAGTGACATTGAACATCAATTGCAGGGGCAAAAAGTATTATTGGTGACGGTCAAAGACAATGTCGAGCAGGCTGTCCGCTTTTTTGAAGACGATCCAAACGTCGTCCGAATTGACCGGGACGAACAAAACGGACGACTTTTGCGGCTCTCTTATCAAGGGTCAGATGATGAGCAAATTGCATTGTTAAAAAAGGCTGTCAATAGTGACTTGTCCATTTTAACCCTTTCGCAAAAACAAACGAATTTAGAAGATATTTTCATGGAAATTACCAAGGGAGGCGAATAAATGGGGCGTTTACAAGCATTATTCATCAACCCTGTCTTAAATAAAGAAATCAAATTGCGGTTTCGGTCCTTTAAGAACTTTTTAGGCATCTTTTTGTTTTTGGCCATCTGCGGAGCGGTTAGTCTCGCGTTCATCTATATTGAGACGCAATTGTCGCATGATAGTTTTACAGCTTCTGACAGCAGAAATTTGTTTATGCTGCTGTCGATGGGGCAGCTTGGCTTAATCGTGTTTATCACGCCCGGACTGACAGCGGGTGCGATTAGTGGAGAAAGGGAAAAGCAGACGTTGAATATTATGTTGACGACACAACAATCCTCCACATCGATCATTTTAAGCAAGCTGTTTTCTTCCATCTTATTTCTGACTTTAATGTTAGTTGCGTCTTTGCCGCTATACAGTATTGTTTTCTTGTATGGTGGTGTTTCGCCGCAAATGGTATTTGTTACATTTGGTTATCAGTTATTGACGATGCTAACTATCGCAAGTATCGGCATCATGTTTTCGACGCTGATGAAAAGGACAATGCTTGCTACCATCACTACTTATGGCGTCATGCTATTTTTAGTTGTGGGTACGATCATTCTGTTTTTTATTATGCTCCGTTTCATCGTAGGGGTTTCGCAAGGACCACCGGGGGTAGGTCAACCCAGTCATATCATGCCATATTTGGTACTAATGCTGAATCCTGGCGTTGCGATGATGACATCATTTGAACAAAATATGTTTGTCTATCAATTTCAGCAACTGGGAATTGATTGGCCGCTTTGGCGAGGTTTTACCATATCCTATATAACAATGACAGTGGTTGCGTTGTTAATGGCGATCAAACGGTTACGACCCACGATGCGGTTAAAGGCAACGCGAAAGAAGAAGGGGTAACCGATGGAGCAGCAAAATCAGCTTTTTCAGTTGCTAAAAGAAGTGAAAAGAAAATTGTGGCTGCAAAAAACGGTACATCGTTTGTATACCGTACTTCTCATAGGTGCTGCCATTGGGTTAGTGTGGATCGGTCTCAGCCGTTTATTCGTCATTCTTTATGTAGGTGAAAAAATAGCCATCAGTTTTGGGCTCTTGATGATTGGTTTTGTCATTTATGTTTTCGTAAAAAAACCTACCAATCTTGATGCAGCTAAGAAATTTGATCAGCATGGACTGGATGACCGGGTGCTGACTGCCATGCATTTTAGCGAGGACACTTCACCTGTTGCCAGCTTACAGCGAAAAGACACGCTGACAAAGATGAAGCAGGTCCTGCCCGTTATGAAACAGGAAAAGATCCATGTCTTGCAATGGAAGAAATTACTTATCTTATGCAGCATGGTTCTGCTCGCTTATCTCGGCATTGCTTTTCCCAATGATGTACGGCAAACAGCCAAAGACACGGAAGAAGAACTCGAAATTGTGAACGAAAGCAAAGAAAAGCTTGAACAGTTTGCTGAGGAACATAAAGAAGACGCAGGCAAACAAGCAGAAGAAAAAGTGGATAAACTCATGGAAGACATGAAGCAGGAGAAAAAAGCTGCGGAATTGCAAGAAGATGTCCTGCGTGCAGAAAAACAGCTGAATAAACTAAAAGAACAAGCAAAAACGAGTCAGCAGCAGTTAAACAAAATGGCCGAACAATTAGCGAACAAAGGATTAAACAAGTTAGCAGAGGCCACCAAACAAATGAATGCAGGACAAATGCATTCACAAATGACGAAATTGCAGGAGCAACTGAACGACCTAGAGAAGGGAGACTTACAGGCGCTACAGAAAAAATTACAGTCGGCAGCGGACATGATGGGGATGGACAGTCATCATCGGAAAAAGATGATTTATCCAAGAAACAGCTCGAACAAATGATGGATCAGATGGAAAAACAGATGCAGGAGCTTGCAGAAGACGCCGGAAATGGTTCGAAGCTTGCGGCAGCACAGAAAGATTTACAAAAGCTTGCCCAAAACATGAATCAGCAAATGGCTGCTGCCGGTCTTGGTTCGCCCGGTTCACTGGCCTTTTCCAATGGTACGCCATCTGCAGGCGGCACATCCGGGGCGATTGGACAATCAGATCAACATCAGCAAGGACAGTCGGGAAAAGGATCTGAATCAAAAGGCAGTTCGGGCTCAGGAAGCGGTTCTGGATCCGGGAGTGGAAGCGGCTCAGGATCTGGAAACGGTCAAGGTTCCGGCAGCGGATCTGGCTCGGGAGCTGGTAGTGGTTCGGGATCAGGCAGTGGTTCTGGTTCAGGATCTGGAACGGGCAGTGGATCTGGTGGTAACGGTGCCGGTCTCGGTGCTGGGAATCACAATCTAACGGTTCCTGAAAAATTAGACGGGCAGGAAAATCAAACGGTAGATAAAGGTGAGATGGGCCAAGGTCCAAGCGAGCAACAAATAGCACCGAATGCGCCCATTCTTCCTGGTGAAGTGCGTTCCTACGAGGACGTTTATCAACATTATGAAAACACCTACCGTCAGTCTGTGGAACGGAATGATTATCCGGACCATTTGCAGCAAATGATTAAGGATTATTTTTCCGATATTAAGCCAAATGAGGGAGCGAATTAGTGTGGAAGAATTACAAGAAGAAGCGATCACAGACGTAAAGCAGCGAATCGATGCTGTGAAAGCTGAACTGAGTCGCTTTATCGTGGGACAGGATGACGTTGTCGAGCAGCTTTTATTGGGAATGGTTGCCGGGGGGCATGTATTACTTGAGGGGCTTCCCGGTCTTGGAAAAACAATGGTCGTTCGGAAAATATCGGAAGTCATGGATTTACAATTCTCCCGTATCCAGTTCACACCGGACTTAATGCCGACCGACATTACCGGAACGAATATGATCCAACCAAACGAACAAGGCGGGCAATCATTTGTTTTTCATCAAGGCCCGCTTTTTTCCAATATTGTTTTGGCTGATGAGATTAATCGGGCGACACCAAAAACGCAAAGTGCTTTATTGGAGGCGATGGGCGAGCGTACGGTTACGGTAATGGGTGAGATGCATCAATTAGCAGAGCCATTTTTTGTGCTTGCCACCCAAAACCCCATTGAATTAGAAGGGACGTACCCATTGCCAGAGGCGCAAATGGACCGTTTTATCATGAAAATTGACGTTTCCTATCCAACACGGGACGAGCTGAAAGAAATAGCCGTACGAACGACAGGTACAAGCGTTCAGACCTTAGAGAAACTAGTCGATGCTTCCTTCGTAATGAAGGCAAATCAAATGGCCAAACAAGTGCTTGTAGCAGAGCAGGTATTGGATTATGCTGTCCATGTTACGATGGCGACCCATCCGGATAACGAACATGCAACAGATGATGTGAAAAACTACGTGCTCTACGGTTCCGGACCAAGGGGACTGCAAAGTTTAATCGCGATTGCTAAGGTTCGGGCATTATTTGACGGGCGTTATAACGTATCGGTGGGAGATATGAAAAAGGCAGCATCGGCTGTGTTGCGTCATCGTATCTTTCTAAATTTTGAAGGTGAAGCAGCGCAAGTGGATAAAGATCAATTAATCGAGGAATTGCTCGTGTCTGCAGAAGAAAGGGCGTGATGAGATGCATACGCTCCTATCACCAGCCCTGGCTAACCGTCTTACGGCTTTCAGGCTTACCTCCAAGCGAGTTGTCCGGGGAGGGCATAAGGGCGAACGCCGGTCACCACGACTTGGTTCTTCCTTGGAATTCTCTGATTATCGTTTATACAGTCCTGGGGATGACCTGCGCCAAATCGACTGGAACACCTATGCACGAACACAAAAATATTATGTAAAACGTTTCCTGGATGAACAGGAGCTTTCGGTTTCCATCTATTTAGATTGTACAAAATCCATGGGAATGAAACAGGAAAAGTGGACAAGGGCAAAGGAATTTGCGGCTGCATTTGCATTTTTGGCGTTGACCAATTCCGACCGGTTAAGCGTGGTACCGGTTGCTTCTCCGACAGATGTTTACCCGTATACAAAAGGTAAAGCCATGACCAAGCGCGTGCTGCAGTTTATCGAGCGTGTTTCGCTAACAGATGGGAAGGAAGCATTCGGGGAACATCTCGCTAAGAACTTGCATCAAAGCAGAAAAGGGAGTCTTAATCTCATTATTAGCGACTTTTTAGATGATCCGACTGCTTTGTTTGCAGCGCTTAAAAAGATGCAGGCAAGACATCAGCAAGTGCTGCTCATCCAAGTCGTATTGCCGGAAGAAGTCAATCCTGATTACTTAGGGGATTTACAGCTTGTTGACCTTGAAACAGCCGAGCAACGTGACGTAGCCATGTCACCAAAAGTCATTAACAACTATAAACAACTATTCGAAGCTCATACACAATCTATCAAATCGTTTTGTCGGCAGCGGGGGATGGACTTGCTTACTTGTCCTACGTCCGATAGCTTGGAACAAAGCCTGTTTTCGTCTATGATGCGTCAAGGCTGGATAGGGAGGTGAAAGCGTGGGGTTTTTGGCACCTGCTTCTTTCTGGTTTTTAAGTGCGATTCCACTATTACTTGTCTTCTACTTTTTTAAAAAACAATATGAAACGCAAACGATTTCTTCTATCTATCTTTGGCAACGTACGCTTCACGAATGGGAATCGGACCGCTGGTGGAGGAAACTCCAGAAAAATATATTACTGCTTTTACAACTCCTGATCCTGCTTTTTTTGATTGTTGCACTGACACGTCCTTTTCTTGCCGGGGAGGAAGTTAACGGCGAACATCTCGTTATCGTGCTTGATTCATCCGCAACAATGGCTGCTGAACAGGATGGAACAACACGATTGGCCAGCGCTAAACAACAAGCCACAGATCTAGTTAAACAGCTGGGTGATGAACAGAAAGTAAGTATCATTCATGCGCAACAATCCCCTTCCCTGCTTGTCTCTAATCAGATGGATGACAAGGAGGCACTTGAGGCGATTGATCAATTGCAAGTGTCTTACCAGCATGAGAACCTCCGTGATAGTGTGCAATTAGCCCAATCACTCATGCAGCAGGGGGCAGGGGAGATACATATTTTCACCGATCAATTAACGAAAGAACGTTTACAAGAACTGGACACTGCCAGTCCGATCGTTGTCCATAACAGTCAATCATCACAGGAAAATATATCGCTCCGAACATTCGGCGTCAAACAAACGAACAATCATGTTACGGCACTTGTGACGGTGAAAAATGAAGCCTCACAAGCTAAAGATGTGACGCTGTCGATCAGTCATGATGGAAACGGATTGAAACAGGTGACCGAAACCATCCCGGCAAACGAACAACAAACGATTCGGCTTCGTGATTTACCTGTTCACGATTATTACCAGGCGAAAATAGATGATGATATCTACTCACTCGATAATCGTGTGTATGCGTTATTGCCAAAAGCGCAAACACCAGCTATTTATCTGGCAGGGGAAGTTAATCCATTTGTTAAACAGGCGCTGTTGTCCGCTGACATGCAGGTAACGACCGTCCCGAAAGACGAAAATGGTGATTACTCTTTTCCAGAAAACAAGCCTGCATCTATTTATCTATTATCCGGAGTGAAAGCCAAACAGTGGCCGGCTGGACCTAAGTTAATCATGTCACCTGCTGCTGGAGGTCCTTTTGACGTTCAAGCCAAGGAGTCATTAAACTATCGTCTAAAGCAAGTGGCAGATGACTCTATGTTAGCCTATTCCGATGTCGGCAATGTGTATTTAAAGCAAGCATATCCGATTGGTAAGTGGCATGGTTTAGCACCGCTTGTAAAAAGTGGGGAACAGGTTGTGATGGCGAAAGGGACGTATGAAAACGCACCAATGCTTCTATTTGCATTTGATCTCGATGATTCAGACTGGGCGCTGCAACCGGGTTTTCCAATTTTATTAGCAAATAGTGTGACACATCTCGCGGGAAGCGGCGAATCACTCGGCTATTATCAGCCAATGGAGACAACAGATATAAACCTGTCAACGACAACGGAGGAAGCGGTCATGGAACGATTGGATGGGGAGACAGTTGAAGACATACCGTTGAACCAACAGACGGTGACGATGCCAAGTCAGCCAGGCATTTACCAGCTCCACGAAAAAACAGCAACCGGATCGTTGTATCGCTATATTGTTGTTCAGTTGGATCATGACGAGCGCACTGCGGTGACAAGCGACTCGTTTACGATTGATGGATGGAAACAGGATGAGTGGGAAGTCCAATTATCGAAACAGGAAATCTGGCGTATCTTTGCAAGCGTGGCGTTATTTATCCTGTTTATCGAGTGGGAGGTGTATCGACGTGGCATTGCAGGTTGAACATCCTCTGTGGCTATTTGGCTTCATTCCTGTGGCTATTGTTCTTTATTTGTACTGGCGGTCGAACACACGGTTAACTGGTGGAAGAAAAATCGTATTGACCGTTTTACGTGCGCTTATTTTCACCCTTGTGATTGTAGCGTTAGCAGGCGTGCAAATGCGCTGGTCAGTTGAACAAGTGGATAGTGCAATTGTCGTTGACCGTTCACACAGTATGATGGAGAAGGAACAAACCGTATTAAGTCAAATAAATGATGCGCTGGAAGATAAGGCACCAGAAGACAAGGCTGGGGTTATATCCACTGGTAGAGAAGCAGTTGTAGAAAAACCTTTATCAGATCATGTTCGCGGTATTCAGTCATTTGAAACCGATACGAACCGCTCCTACACCAACTTAGCTTCGGGATTGCAGCTTGGTGGCAGTATGTTTTCCGCAAATGATACGGGTCGCGTGGTACTCATGACCGATGGCAATGAAAATATAGGGGATGCTGTCAGGCAGGCGACTTATTTACATAAACGCGGTTATGTTGTTGATGTTGTCCCTTTTTCGCCCGAATATAAAGATGATGTGGCACTTACCTCGTTTGACGTTCCGGAAACGATTTATTTAGGGGAGCAAGCCGCTCTTTCCATGACCATAGACAGCAGTATGGACACATCCGGCCAGGTCCGAATCAAGCAAGACGGACAAACCATTGTTGACCAAACGGTGTCCCTGAATAAGGGTTCGAATCAATTAGCGTTTCATCATTTGGTTTCGACAGATGGATTTCACACCTTTCGTGCTGAGGTTATCAGTGAGCGTGATCAAGTCGTGGAAAATAATCAACTGGCAGCCTTCGCGGAAACGAAAGGTCTGCCAAATGTGCTGATTGTTGAGGGGGAAAACGGAGCAGCAGCTAACTTGGAAAAAGCACTTGATGCATCGGCGGTTCAGGCGAAAACCATATCACCTGATTTATTGCCTAGGCAATTAAGCAGTTATTTAACGTATGACACGATTGTTTTCAGCAACGTGTCCGCACACATGGTAACCGGCAAACAAATGACTTTAATGGAGCGCGCGGTTAAAAATTTTGGTGTTGGTTTTATCATGACAGGCGGGGATCAAGCGTTTGGTGTTGGTGGTTATTTTAAAACACCGATTGAAAAATTACTGCCAGTGGATATGGAAGTTAAAGGAAAAAAAGAGCTGCCTTCGCTTGGTCTATCGATTGTGCTTGATAAATCAGGAAGTATGGGTGGGAATAAGATCGCACTGGCTCGTGAGGCGGCTGCCAGGTCGGTTGAACTATTAAGAGAAAAGGATACGCTTGGTGTCATTGCGTTTGATGGTACACCATGGCAAGTGGTTGAACCAGGCCCAATTGATGATAAGGAAGACGTGTTAAAGCAAATTCGGTCAATCACGGCAAGTGGGGGAACAGATATATTCACCCCATTGACACAAGCCTATGACCAAATGGATCCGCTGGAATTAAAGCGAAAGCATATTATTCTGTTAACAGATGGGCAGTCAGCAACTTCGACGAATTATCGGCAAATGATTGAGGAAGCACAGAACAAGGGGATAACCTTATCCACGGTAGCCATTGGCAGGCGAGCTGACGGACCGTTACTGGAAGAAATGGCGCAACTGGGTGGAGGTCGTTTTTACCAAGTGCACAACAATTCCAGTATCCCGACCATTTTATCAAGAGAAACATCCTTAGTGACCAGAACCTACATCGAGGATGATCCATTTTACCCGAAAGTTACTGCAGGCGCGGGTGGCTGGGGATCCTATTTTGACAAAGGCGTCCCACAGATGAATGCGTATATTGCCACAACACCCAAAGGACGCGCGCAGCAACTATTAACAAGTGAAAAAGATGATCCGGTCTTGGCGAGATGGCAGTATGGGTTAGGTAAAACGGTAGCTTGGACCTCTGACTTATCCGGCGAATGGGCTGGTGATTGGCCGCAATGGAAAAATTGGTCACCATTATGGAATGATATCGTGACCTGGACATTTCCACAGTATCAGAAAAAATCCTATCAAGTGTCGAAACAAATAGAGGGAAATCAGGTAACATTAAACGTAACAGCAGCAGACAATGAAACGTCCACCTTACATGCAACATTAGTACGTGATACCGGAGAAGAAGTGCCGTTCAACTTGCAACCAAAAGCGCCTGGTGCGTATCAAGGAGCTTTTGAAGCAAATAATCAAGGGGTTTACTTTTTACAAATCACCGAAAAACAAGACGATCAAGTCGTTGGCTCATTCAAAACAGGAATTGTTGTTCCATATTCACAGGAATATACATTCACACCGACAAATGATCATTTAATCGAGGAAATAGCATCAGCAGGAGGCGGCAAGGTAATCGATAACTTGGATCATGTCTTCTCATCAGAAGGCCTTCCTCCACGTTACGACAAACAGGATTTGTTCTACCTGTTCCTAACGTTAGCACTGCTTCTATTTCTGATGGATGTGGCGGTAAGAAGGTTTCGCATGAATGTTGCTTTTGTAAGTAAAATAAGCGAACGTTTTAAACGTAAACAAGAGAAAGTGCATGAAGATACAAAGCGTCGAGCTGCACAATTTAGTCAATTGAAACAAGCTTCAACCAAGCGGGAGAATGTGCCATCACGTAAGGCTAAACCAACAGCGAAAAAACAGCCGCAAGAAAAAGGAACAAAAACGGCGGAACAAGTTAAATCTGAGGGAACGGATCATAAAGAAAAAGAAAGCAAAGAAGACCGCTTGCAACGACTTCTCAAAGCTAAAAACAAGAAATAGGGATTCAGGTGGTTGTCCCGGTTGTCCTTCTCCGGTTGTGCGGAGTTGGTTTCTTTTCTTTACGAGCGCATAAATCTCGATACGTTGTTACGGTTTCAGTAACAAGGCGTTACGACAGGACGTCGCTTCTTAGCTTGCTTGCGTCTTTGTTCATTCTATGAATGACAGAAAGTTGTTGCATTATTCCTTTTTAAGATAATCCTCTGGTATAATAGATGCAGTGTAATAAGGTTTTCGTGGGTGGTGGCTCACCCCTTTAATAGAAAGGGGGTGATGCCTATGACAGTTTACGAGTCATTGATTGTAATGATTTCGTTCGCAGCGCTTGTCGTTGCCATTCTGTCAGAAAAAAAGTAACCACCCTGTTAGCCTAGCGAGCATTTAGGTGGTCACCTTTTCCTAATGTGAGCCGCCCCCTTGAAGGGCTGTTACACACAAGACCGTTTGGTGTACCAGCACCACTCGGTCTTTATTAATGTATTTCCTATCTATTTATATTATACACGATTTGTTGAAATGTTAAAATAAAAGTTGTCCTTTGGCTTTTTGGGTACCATACTGTTCATCCTATCAGAACATTGTTTTCCTTATAAACTACCTAATAAAGATAGATATGTACTGCAGGGGGAAAAAAGAACGTCAATGATATAGTTAATTTTGTTTGGTCTATAGCAGAAAAATTGCAAGGCCCTTATAAAAAAGAGGATCATTACGTTTGGCAATACACTGTCAAACGGCCAATTCCTGGAATATAGCTAAAAGGAGCAAACCACATGCTTACAAAAAAATTATACTATCAAGACCAGTATCAACGGTCATTTACAGCTAATCTGCAAAGGTCGGGCAAAGATGGACAAGGGCGTTTTTATGTTGTCTTGGATCAGACTGCATTTTACCCAACCGGTGGCGGACAGCCGCATGATACCGGAACGCTGAATGATGTGAACGTGTACGACGTAGAAGAAGTGGACGGAGAAATTCGGCATTACTTAGAGGAACCTGCCGAGGGATACCATACATTTACTGGAAAAATCGATTGGGAGCGGCGGTTCGACCATATGCAGCAGCACGCTGGACAACACATATTATCTGCAGCTTTTGACAACGAATTTGGCTTGAAAACAGTCAGCTTTCACTTAGGCACGGAAGTATGTTCCATTGACCTGGAAACAGTGAACCTATCCGACGAGGAAGCGGCTCAGGCAGAGGCTATCGCCAATAAGATTATCCTGGAAAACCGTCCGTTGGATACGAAATGGGTAACCGAAAATGAATTAGCTGCCTATTCGCTCAGGAAAGCCGTCTCCGTTACCGACCATATTCGTCTCGTTATCATTCCGGAATTCGATTATAACGGCTGTGGCGGCACACATCCTGATTCCTGCGGGCAGGTTCAATCGATTAAAATATTGCATTGGGAAAAACAAAAAAAGCATAAAATACGTGTTTATTTTGTTTGCGGAAACCGCGTCCTCAGGCAGCTTGGTGCGAAACATCAGGTCACACAGCGGCTCACAGCCACGTTAAATGCACCGCAGGAAAAGCTGGACGAAGCGGCAAACAAGGCTTTACAGCAAATAAAAGACCATGAAAAAACGATCGATACATTGAAATCGGAACTGATCAAGTATGAAGCAGGCGCCTATATTGATCACGCGGCCTGCATCAACGACCGCAATATCGTTCAGGCAATTTTTCAAGACCGGCCAATGCGTGAGCTCCAGCAATTGGCAAAGCACATTACGGTAAGCACAACGAATATCTTGGTGCTTCTCATTAGCGAAACCGACAATAAACTGCAGTTGGTTTGTTCGAAAAGTGACGATGTACCTGCCAACATGAATGATGTTGTTCAACAAACACTGCCTCTTATTAATGGAAAAGGCGGTGGGAACGGTTCGACTGCACAAGGAGGAGGCGACAAGACCATCGCAGCTCAGAAGGTTATGGAGGCGCTTGTGAGTCAGGTCAGCAGCCTGACACAAAAGTAGGTTCTGCAGGCCCTTCGCCGGGAGGAGCGCTTCTTTAATATGGAGCGTTTGTCGATGGAATAGTGCCTGATTTGTTGAGGAAACTTTTCACGTATTCTATAGGAGAGAGTGTGCTTATGCGTTGTTTTTGTGAGAATGGAGAAATAGTTGATTTAAAGTGAAATCAGCAAAAGCCCATGAAATGTCACTAAACTTTCCCCATGATTTCAAATCTACATTATCAAAAAGAACGAAAGAAATAGGTTGCAGATTGGCTTCCGGACTACCAAGGATTTTTACCCTATGCGGATGCTTTTGGGTCGGTCCAGTTTTAGTTACTTTCAGTCCTTTTACCATAATTAATATTTGCGACAATAATAAGGACAGGACGTTTTTTCAAGCCCTGTCCTTCCTGCTGCCAATCTTCAATTGCGTTTTTGAAAACTTGTTACGACTGTCATGTTGTGTAATAGGCATCTTTTTGTCCTCCTTATTACACATACATACACCCTTCAAAACAGGTTGGTGATTCTCCCTTCGCTCAAGTTGTCACAAATTTGGGTTTCATTTCCAAACAATTTGGTTATGGTCGGGGATTGGCTTCTCTTATAGGCGGCGGGAACGATTCCATTGCACAGGGGGGACAAGGCTATCGCAACCCCGGAGTTCATGAAGGTGTTAGTGAATCGGGTCTACAGCACTATGGCGTAAGCCGGTTGACCTCTTGGGTTGTAGACTTCTGCCAGAGGAGCACCGAGAAAAGGGATAGGCAACTTGTCTACTATGCACTCGTAATAAAAGCGTTTATTACGCCAAGGCCTTTAATCTTATCCAGGTTTTGAAGCACTTGTTTTTTCCCTGAATATGGGCCAGCCTCCACGCAATAGAGTTCACCGCTATCGACTTTATATATTTTAATGTCTGCATTAATGTTATTCTTGGTTATTAAATTATACTGGTGCTGAGCACGCTTTTTCCTGTCAGTTGTACCCACAACTATCTTATACTTCCCCATAAAAATCCTCCTAGTTCCGTTTACAGGTAGTATATTCAACTGTTAAGCAAAGGAATGGTCGATGGACATGGGTTTTTGTAAATTGATTAAATAATCTAATAGAAACTAAGGCGGGATAGCGAATACTGTCGGACAAAACGCTGGAAGAAGGTGGTTTTTTTCCGTGGAGAATGAAGTAACACTGAGGAAAGTGTATCACCTCTCATGCGGGACAACGGTAGCATAAATCAAAATTTCCGATTAGATAGATACCCATGTTTAAAAACTATCTTCCAATATAATAGTGAATTTATAGCTGATGATGAAAGTAACTTATTGGATGATTATACGGATGCCTTAAATTACTTTTTAAATAAATGGACAGTCATAAACTACAAAATTCAAAAACCCTCTACTCTTTTTCGGCATATTTGATAAAATAGTACTAGAAATAGATATAATTTCTTAAATAAGTCGGGTTGGTGAATTTTATGGAGAACTATTCACGTCTGATTTTTCAAATGAATATAAATGAAACGGTAATTGAAGAATTAGTTTCTTTTTTATGCGAGGGGACCAAAGTCTACTTTTTTACATATGACCCTACTGACATATTATTCGAAAATAAAGTTATCAAATTTGCTACTGATTTCCAACTCTTTTTTGCTTATGAGGTTCCATTTCATAGTGAACTTCATTATTCTTTCAATCACACTAATGGAGAGGTACCTAAACCAGTGCTGGAGTTCCTCGATAAAAATGCAGCTTATTTTAATAAGCAACAATTCCTTATTGAACATGCTCTCGTAAATGAAAATATCAGTGTATCTGCTGGAGCAGGTACTGGAAAAACGACAGTCATGCTTAATCGGATTATGTTTTTGAAATATAAAAATCCGAGTATGACGTTCTCAGAGCTGGCTTTAATCACATTTACTAATAAGGCAGCTAATAACATGCGTCAAAAATTAATCGATAAAATAAAGGTATATTTTAAAATTACCAATGACTTAAAGTATCTTAGTTGGCTACAGGAATTGAAAGATATGACAATCGGAACCATTCATTCGTTTGCCCGCCAAATTTTGAATTTGAATATGAATTCGATGTTTGAGAATAAAGATATACGGGTGAGTAAGTTTACTTACAAACGACGAAAGATTATTGAAGAAGTTATCGATGAATTCCATGAAGAAAAACCAAAGCTTTTTGCTAAGTTTAAATATATAGAGCAATATCGAATTGTCTATGCTGTCGAGTCAATTATCAATCAATTACGAAATTATTCTTTTTCTGTAAATGCAATCCAAAATATGGATTTTGGATATGCCGATGACGGTTCCCATGAACTTTTTGAGTTTGTTGTTAAAGAAACAATAAATAGGTTGGAAACATACAAAGCAGAGGCAGGGTATATTGAAGTAAATGACTTAATCACCAATCTAGAGCTGCTGAAGTCAAAGGAAATAGGTTATGAGATCCCATTCAAATATATCTTTATTGATGAGTTTCAGGATACAGATAGACAACAGACGATGTTCTTTTCATATTTGGTAAATCATTATCCGCTATCATTATTTGTTGTGGGTGATGTAAAGCAAAGCATTTACAGGTTTAGAGGTGCTGACTATACTGCTTTTAAACAATTGAAGGGTCAAGTAACCATTCATCAGGAACATTTTTTACAAATTAATTATCGATCGGATAAGAATCTGTTAACTCAGTTGAACAATATATTCAAGGTCTGGCCCGATTGGGTCAAAACATTTAAATTTGACAAAAAGGATTACCTTATAGACGGGTTTGAACCGGAAAAACAGTTGGATAAGCCCGTTGTTAATCAAACTTTTCAGACAAATGCAAGCCTTATCAACTATTTAAGGAAAGTAGAAAACACTGATACAGCAGTTCTGGTAAGATCTAATCGTGAAGTAAATGAATTATCAGCACTTTGTGAGGAGAACAATATCTTTTATACCGCAGATCGAGATGGAGATTTTTATCGGACGATTGCTGTCAGGGAGTTTTATCAACTTTTAAAGCGGTTTACCCATCCAAAAGTATGGAACAATCGCTACATGCTTCACCTTTCTTCTTATGGTGAGCGTAGTCTTCCTGTGGCGGATGTGTTATCTGGGTTCAATGCAGACAAGATGTATATAAGGCAATTGCTAACTGACAAAGATCAACTACTAGAGCCATTTGAAGAACAATTTAAGAATAAACCAGTATTTGAAGTACTGCAAGAAATTGTTCAAACGATAAATCCGGCAAAGGTTTATGCAGAAAGATTTATTTCAGATAAATCGGTGACTGGTACAGAAAAAGATGCAAAATATTATCTAGAGCAAGCTAGAACTTTGAGCCATGAGTATCAATTAAACCTTGATCATCTTATATATTTATTAAAAGAAGAATCTAGAGGAACTGTCCCGACGTTAAGTAAGCTTTTAAATATACTGTCACTAAAAATGACTACAGATAAAAGCATAACAAAACTTACCTCAACAGAACCGGGAAACGCACGCTTGTCCATTATGACAGTACATAAGGCAAAAGGTCTGGATTTTGACTACGTTTTTCTTCCGTATACAGAAAGAAGTTTTAATAGTTACTCAAAAACTGATGTTGTCACCAGCGGGAATGCTATAGGCTATAAAACGTTTATTTCTAAGGGTAAAACCTATAAAAATGATGTATATAAATCTTTGCGGACTGATGAGATTTTTGAGGAGGCTGGTGAGGAGACACGTTTGCTTTATGTCGCATTGACTAGGGCAAAAAAGGGTGTTTATTTGGATGCTCCAGATTATTCGCACAGTCAAACTGCAACTCGGTGGGGTGATTTGATTGCAAAAGGACTTGAAAAAGAAACAACAAACACAGCACATTAATGGGCTATTCCCGTACCAGACATATACATCTTTGGCGTCTTGTTTAGATCAACAAATTTATTCTGATAAAGAGCTCCATATATTCGGATTAGGTTCTTTGGCCGCAAAAGTTAAAAAGAATTTTAATCTTATTGTAAACACCTTTACGGATTTATCCTATTTATTGTTCAATGAGTATCATCGTGCTGAGACGCATATCTATTTTCAGTCGACATTAAGGAAATTAATTCAAGAGGGCTATTTCAATCACCAAAACTATTTAATAAACCGGTTGTCCGCGATTGTCGATACGATGTATACAATTGCGGATATCGGTGTAGAGGAAATTCCTGTTCAACTTTATAACGGTAGGCAAAAGGAAGTAATGTATCTTGTTAATCGGTTACTGGAAGAAAGCATTGTTAAAGACTATAATGATCAAAAGGTTCATCTAACAAAAGAAAATATCTCCTTGAAGTTGGCGGGGCACACTAGAATAGAAAAGTTTATTTTTTATGAGGTGGAATATTTAAATTATGGCCGTATGAATTTAATTCATTTTCTTCATCGAAAGGGTTTTAAAATAGAATTCCGTATTCCATACCAACATCAATATCAACGAACGTTCGGTTATTGGAAACAGGTTTATGAAGTTGTCACCAAGCAGAAAATTTGGGATTCGAATGTTAACGAGGGCCCAACAAATCACAAAGGGGAACGGTTTGCTTTATTCAATGAGGGAATACCTTCCAAATTAAACGAGCGGGACAATGTTTCTGTCTTTGAATTCGAATCTCAACATAGTTTTCGAACGTACTTTCAAAAAACAGATGACCATATTTTTTCTATTAATCCAGATGAAATCCAAACATTAGTTAGCGATACTTTTAGTGAGCTATACGAAAATACAATTGGTAGATTTCCATATCATCTTCAGTACTGCACGTATTGGAATGGTAAAATTTATTTATCTTACCAAAATCTGATTGATTTAATTACAAGTGAATGGGTGAGTTTAGAAGATGCCAAAGGTAAAGATGGGCTTTCACTTATGATGGACCTTTCGGATTATATGTCAGGTATTGAAACGACTGAAGATGTCAAAGAAAGACTGTACCGTTTGCAGGAACTGGACATTCTTAACAAGTCATTTGACAGAGAGAATAACGAGGATACTGGAAGAAATAGAATGAAGCGTTATATGTTAAACCCATTTCGAACGTTTTCCTTTCTTCATAGTGAAAGATACGATATAACCATTAAGCAGCTGATTAATTTGGTAGAGGAATTTGAAAGGCTCTGCGGTTACTTGTTACCGTCTGAAACGGAAATCGTTCCAGTTAACACCTATTTTGCGAGATGGCAAGAAACTTTTCGGAATCGAATAGGGTATGAGAATCAAGTGTGGGACCAAGTATTTGTAGAGCGCTTTCCTGATGACTGGGAATTTTCTGCTCCAGAACTCTTGCAGCTAATCTATTTGACAGCTTCCAACTTTAAAACGAAAAAAACAGATATTCATTCACTACCAACCCTTTGGGAGAAAATGTTAGATGGCAATCAAAATCAAACACTTCATCTGACCAATATTACTCAGATGAATTTCCCGGAAAGGCATTCCAGCACCAGTCCATCATTATTTTTTAACCACAGTGAATTTAAAAGCATGATTCAAGCTGTGACATCCTCTATGAGAAACAGGCTGTTGCATGCTTTATGGGTCGATTATACGGTTGAAGAGAATTTTCCTAAACTTGGATTATATCAACTATACAATATGTTGGCAAATTATGATGGTCCTGTGAAATTCAGTTGGATAAAAAATCTTCAGGAAGACTCACTCAGAAATATTTATTTAGAAATATTAGCCGATTTATACAATGACGGAAAGATTGAGTCATATACACCACAAGATAGGCTAACATTAGATAAAATGCAGAAAAGGGAACTTGTACAAAAACCGGATATTGATGTAAAGCAATTCCATAATAAAATACCGGATGTTTATTGGCTGAACCACGATTTCTGTTCAAAAAAATTTTTCATGGCAACCTTTATTGATCAGGAACCTATTTACGAACAAGAATTTCATCACCAATTTCTTTTTAGTAAAATAGGGAAGTTATTTTCTATATCTCAGTCAGAGCGAGAGGCGTTTCAAAACTATATTTTCCCTTTGTTTCCACACTGGACTTTTACAAAAAAAGAGAATCTTATTGACATGGAATATCAGGTAAAGCTTCGTAAGTATAAAAATTTCGAAAACATCACTTATCCACGCGAATTGCAAAGCCTACAGATTTTGCGCAGTTTGTATCGAGAGAATCGCCGAACCAAGGCCAGAAATCAGTACCGTAAGTACAAGGATTTCAATGATAAGGAAATTATAAAGCAGTTTAAGAAGAATATTAATCAGTTTGAAGTGAAGGCAGAGCCGGGTAATCATTGTAAAATGTGTCAGTTTTTAAAGATTTGCAGTGAAGGGATGTATGCCATTGACAACAACGACAATTGATCGGAAGAAAGAAATTGAAGCGTTCGGCAGGCGATTATCAAGAAGATGGAAGAACTACTTTTCATTAGAGGGGCTCCTACCCGGAATTGTACCGACAAATGAACAAAAACAAGTGGTGCAATCAAACGAGAAACAGTTAGTGATTAGGGGATCTGCCGGCAGTGGAAAAAGTTTAATGCTCGTTTATCGCTTGATTAAATTGATGGAACAGGAAGAGTCTCGCCAAAAAATTCTTTACGTTACTTTTAATCAAACGTTAACACAGGATACCCGGAAACGGCTAAATCAATCCGATAAATACCGTGAATTGTCGCAAACACATGATGTTGAAGTCATCACGTACCATGATTTAGTACGAAATATACTAATGTATGAATGTGGGTATCCAAATATTAATCGATTGCAAATGAAACAATCTTCTATAACAGAACATGAATCATTCATTGAATCCAAGATTATGACTATCCTGGATCAGTTTAAACATTCGTCAGAATATGAAAAATACGAGAAACTATTTAAGACGCATTCGGCTAAATTTTTACGTGAAGAATTTTTCTGGATGAAGGCAAATGGAATCAATACGTGGGATCAATATTCAATTAAAGAGCGTAAAGGTCGTGGTCATAGTCCAAATGTCGCAAAAAGACAGCGGCCCACTATTTTCCATTTGTTTGATCTGTATCAGGAATTTATGAAGACCAACTTCAAAACGCCACAGTTGGATATGGAAGATTATGCACTGCACTTACTTAATGAACTGCAGCTAAATCCGAATGCATCATTTAAATACGACCATATTTTGGTGGATGAATTTCAAGATCTTCAGCCAATGCAAATCAAAAGTCTTGTGAAACTTGCAAAGAAATCGATAACATTAGTAGGTGATGCTAAACAGCGTATTTATAAACGGACACCGGTTTCTTACAAGGATCTCAATTTAAAGGTGAACTCAAGAACAAATCAAAGGCTGACAAAGAATTTCCGGTCGACTAAGCAGATTATGAACCTAGCAAGTGCCCTTCAATTTACGGACGTGGAGAATGTTCGGGAAGATGATCAAAACTTTTTCCGAGAGGGGCCGAAACCGGAGATTAAACATTTTACAACTATGAAACGTTTGGCCAGTCAAATGAAAAAAGAAATAAATCAATTGCAGACGAACCATCCTGGAAAGTCAATTGCTGTTATCCATCGTTATAACGACAATGAAGTGAAACAATATGGAAATCTTCGTCATGCTCTTGAACGGGACTTTCACGTTATTGGAATAGAGCAATATGGGAAAAGTTTTAATTACAATAAAGAGAAGAAGCCGATATTCTTTACCAATCCTTTTGAGATTAAGGGACTGGAGTTTGACTTTGTGTTTATTGTTCACTTTGATAGAATGCATTATCCCTCCTCCGAAAGAATAAATGATCTGAAAAAAAGATATGACACAAAAAAGATTAACTATCAGAATTATGATAAAGACTATGATGACATACTAAATGATGAGAAAAAAGTATTGTATGTCGCTAACTCCCGAGCAAAAGAAGAATTAAAAATTTTTTACGCTGCTGAAAAGCAGATAAGGATCTCCCCATTTGTAAATGATTTCGATACACGTGACTATGTAAGTAATTTCAGTAAAAGTAAATATAAAAATAATTGAAAAACTATTAAGAGTTCGATTTGGTTTAAAATTTGTATTCTATGTGAATGCCTTTGGGTTGGTCCGGTTGTTACTATTGAGTGTTAATAGTGCTTAAGAAGCGTATGATGAAACGAATTTTTTTCTGTCTATTATGAAAAAATTGCGAAAAAGGGATTCAATCATTTCCTCTTAACCTAACCGTGATATAATATAGAAAAGAAGCTGGGGGGTAATATTAATGGAAGAAACATTGAAGCAAATACTTAGCGAAATTCAAAAGGTTAATCAAAGAATGGATGGTTTGGATAAACGCTTTGATAGCTTAAATAAAGACATAAAAGAACTTAAAGACGGACAAGAACAACCGAACGGCAGCACAATTAATCATGTTGTTGCTAAACACATCGATGAAAGATTTGATGAATTAAAGGATACTTTAGAAGAGCAGCATAGGGTTATTGATACTTTATTAGTTCGTTCCGTTAAGAATGAAAGTGAAGTAAAGGACTTCAAGCGCATAATAAAAAGTCAATAATGGAATGATTGCGCTCCTTTTTTCGTTTTCCATATAATCGGAAAATGTTGCTTTGGAAGTATGGAAAACTAGTATACAGAAGAAGGTAGTCTTTTAATGAAGAATGATCGTAAATTTTTAATAGCAATATTAACAGTAGTATTCGTTATATTAGCCGCTTGTGGAGACTCATCCGATGAATCAAGTGCTGCGTTGGACGGTCCGTCACACGCGAATCAGAACACGGATGCCGATTCTTCCAATGTAGATTCGAAAGCAAATGATTCCATCGACAATGCGAATACAGGGAATTTAAAAGAGGAATATCTCAAAAAATTAAATGATGCTAAAAAAGAGATGAAAGCGTCACGAAAAGAAGTAGAAGGTAAAACTACATATGCTATGAAAAAAATAGAAGGTGATAGATACGACGTTTGGGATGGATTGTTAAATGAGATTTACGGCGTTCTAAAGAAGCAACTTTCTGCTGAAGAGATGGACCAACTAAGAAAAGAGCAACGTAAATGGTTAGATGACCGAGATGATACTGCAAAAGAGGCATCGCTCAAATATAAAGGCGGTACGATGGAACAATTAGAATATGTCATGGTCCGGAACAATCTTACTAAAGAAAGATGCTTCGAGTTAGTTGAAGATTATATGAAATAATTTTTATTACCCACGACAATTGATTTTTCCAACCTCAGTTGCCTGATGCTTATCAGGCAACATCTTTTTTTCTGTTACCTTGTTTTCTGCCCCTCGCCAGTTCCCCCGTCAGCGGCATTACCGATAGTTATGTGTCTACTCCAGTAAAATACTTTCCGTTTTTAAAGCATCGCACGCTTTTTCGAGTTGTTCTTGCGTATCCGCCTCAATGGTGTGCAAGTGTACACCGCTAGTAAGTTTGGAAAGCAGCGTGGCATCGGTTTGGTGTAACTTTTGCAGAAATGCATCGGCATCAAGCCGGTTTTTTATCATTAGTGAACCGGTCAGATCCCCATAAATGGGATGCTCCACCATGACATTCCGAATTTTAACGCCATGGTCTACCAGTGTATAAAGCTCCGTAGCGGTATCTTCCAGCTGATGGCAGACGGCAATGACTCTTGTAAATGCTGTCGGATTCTTATTGTCTGTATAGTAAACATAGCCGCGTGACGTTGCGATGATCGGTTCTCCCCGCGCTTTCAGTAAAGAAATATCCTGCACAATGGCTTGGCGGCTTACGTTTGTTTTTTCGGCGAGGACTTTACCGGAAAAAGGCTGACTGTCTTGCTTTAACCATGATAGAATCAGATTTCTTCTATCTTCACCAAATACCTTATTCCCATCGACCACATGAACACCCCACTTTTTTCAATTATTATTATACCAAAATGTTGACATTGGTACACGAAAAAACATCTTGCATAATATCGTTATATGTGTAATGATATGTGTAAAGACACATGTAAGGTTCAGGGTTAACTAGACTTTATATGTTCAATCATTCACAAAAGGGGAGATCACATGCGAAAAGACAAAGCGAAAGTTGGTTGGGGAGTTTTGATTGTGTTACTGATTCTATCAGCCTATTTTATTCCTTACAGATTTCTATCAGGGGTTGATGCCTGGTATGGCAGTTTTCTTTTATGGGGGATTGTAGGGATGCTAGTCATTGTCGCAAATATCATGGTTACAAAGGATTGGGGGAAGTAAATTGGGTACAAGTATGGCAGTTTGGGGAATTGGCGTTTATTTTACCTTAGCATTGGTGGTTGCAATATTATCCAGACGTGGTAATCGATCGAATATGGCGGGTTTTTTCCTTGGTGGTCGCAGCATGAATGGAATCTTGTCAGCATTGAGTTATAGCGCGACAACGTTTAGTGCATTCATGATGGTTGGTTTGGCCGGGTTGACGTATCAAGGTGGTGTCGGGGCGCTTGGTTTTGAAATCGTCTATTTTACCGGGGTATCTTTGGTAGCCTTGTTTGGACCCCGATTTTGGCTGGCCGGAAAAAAATACGGATATGTGACCCCATCGGAAATGATTGGCGGGCGGTATGCGAGCAAATCAGCCGCCATTACCACGTCCATCGTCAGCTGTCTGTTTCTTATTCCGTATTGCGCGGTTCAGTTGGCTGGTGTGGGGTACTTATTGCAGGGAATCACCGGTGATGTGCTTCCATTTACGGCGGGTGTTGTGATGGCAACGGTGATGGCCATTTTGTTTTCTTATACAGCGGGCATCCGTTCTGTTGTCTGGACTGATGCACTGCAGGCGGTAATCATGATTCTTACGTCCACACTTGTCGTTTTATTTGTTGTGCAAGGGCTTGGCGGTTTTGGGCAATTCTTTACTGATCTCGAGACAAACCATCCGGGTGCATTGGCGGTTCCGGGTAACGGCTATTTCGATTTTCTAACGTTTCTTGGGCTGACGTTGCCATGGTTTTTCTTTAGTTTGTCCAATCCACAAGTGAGTCAGCGGTTGTTCATGCCCGCATCGTTAAAAGGCTTACGGCAGATGTTGATCGGCTTTCTCATGTTCGGATTCATTTATACGTTTGTATCAGTATTATGGGGATTTTCTGCGCTACAGATGTTCCCGGATTTACAAACGGCGGATTTGGCCACACCGAGACTCCTGTCATCTGAATTAGTCCCGCCGGTGCTCGGTGTAATTGTAATGGTCGGTATCATGGCTGCAGCGGTTTCGACCATCGATTCGATTATGCTGACCTTATCATCGATGGTTTCCCGTGATATTTATGGCAATGCAAGCAAACAGCCGAATGATGCGAAACAATTACGGGTGGCGAAAATCATCATGCCGGTGATTGCGGTGTTGGCGTTTGTGTTTGCCGAACTGCAACTTAATTTAATTGCTGTGCTGTCGGTTGCCGCGTCATCCGGATTGATCGTCGCTGTTCCTGCATTTTTCGGGACATTTTTCTGGAAACGCGGAACCGCTGCCGGTGTCGTCTCCAGTGTATCGCTTGGCGCAGCACTTGTTCTTATTCTGGAACTTTTCGGCAGCAAACCACTAGGGCTGGCTTCAGGTATCTGGGGGCTAGTTGTATCAAGTCTTATCTTTATAGGTGTCAGCCTTGTGACGAAAGCACCGGTGGAAAAAGCCGAGGCATTTACGAACATAACGAAGCGGGCAAAGGAAGGTAATAAACGGGCCGTTAGTTAATTTTACGCGGACCCCATCTAAAAAGAGGATGAGGATAGAAATATGGAATCCGAATGAGCGCACATGTCTCGAGCGGCCGTCTCGAAACCGAAACGGAGCTCATATGTGGCCGAAAGGGTCTTGAGCGGCCGTCTCGAAACCGAAACGGAGCTGATATGCGGCTGAAAGGGTCTTGAGCGGCCGTCTCGAAACCGAAACGGAGCTCATATGTGGCCGAAAGGGTCTTGAGCGGCCGTCTCGAAACCGAAACGGAGCTGATATGCGGTCGAAAGGGTCTCGAGCGGCCGTCTCGAAACCGAAACGGAGCGCATATGTGGTCGAAAAGGTCTTGAGCGGCTGTCTCGAAACCAAAACGGAGCTCACATGCGGTCGAAAAGGTTTCGAGCGGGCGTCTCGAAACCGAAACGGAGCTCACATGCGGTCGAAAAGGTCTCGAGCGGGCGTCTCGAAACCGAAACGGAGCTCATATGTGGCTGAAAGGGTCTTGAGCGGCTGTCTCGAAACCGAAACGGAGCTCAAATGTGGTCGAAAAGGTCTTGAGCGGCCGTCTCGAAACCAAAACGGCTCGGAAAACTGCTGCAAAAATATAATGCAATTGTTCATGAAAAAACCGACTGGTAAGATACGTATGGATGCAACAATGTTGTGACAAACTTCTTTTTAGGCGAAATACATGGTATGATAAGAAAAAAAGATACGCGCTGAAAGGAGTGGACAATCTTTGAAGAAATATTTGGTGATCGGCTTTGTACTGATGATCGTATTGGTAAGTGCGTGTTCAGATAAAGGAGATCAGGATGAGCAGGCGAATGAGGCAAGTACCGGAGATATCCGGGAAACAACCACTTCTGTCGATGACTTGCCAACATTTTTAGATGCGAAGTCCGATGATATGAAAACCCTGTATACAGCAGTGGCAAAAAGTCAGGATTTATTGGAATCCATGCCTTGTTACTGTGGTTGTGGGGAATTTGGCCACACGAGCAACTATGATTGCTTCATTAACCAAAATAATGATGACGGTTCGCTCGTTTGGGATGATCATGCGACGAAATGTCAGGCATGTCTGGATATAGCAGCGGAGTCGATTGTGGAATTCGGTAAAGGTAAATCCATCAAAGACATTCGCCATATGATCGATGAAAAATATCAGGAAGGCGACTATCCGGAACCAACACCGACGCCAGAAGTTTGAAATGACGGACAAAAAGCTTACCACCATCGTGATAAGCTTTTTTCTATCGTGACAGGCGAGAAAACTCCAACCTCGGACGAACACAGGAATTCCCCTCTGTAAGAATAGGCAAGTGGTGGGGAGTTTAAAAGACCTTTTCTTGTTCCTGTTCTTCAATGCCTTTCATGTATTTGATCCGGTTCTGTTTGGAAGCAGCATTCACCTGTTCATCGGCATGGTAAGATGACCTTACTAGCGGGCCGGATTCACAATGGCTAAACCCTTTCTCCAGTGCAATTTGCTTTAGCTCTTCAAATTCATCAGGGTGGTAGTACCGTTCAATATTCAAGTGCTTTTTCGTCGGCTGCAGGTACTGGCCAATCGTCATGATATCTACATTGTGGGCGCGTAAATCATCCATCGCTTCTATGATTTCGTCTTTTGTTTCGCCCAATCCAACCATAATGCTTGATTTGGTCGGTGTATTAGGTGCGATTTCTTTGACACGTTCCAGCAGCTTTAGAGAGCGTTCATATGTAGCAATTGCACGCACCCGTTTCGTCAGTCTGCGAACGGTTTCAATGTTATGGTTAAATATATCCGGCTTGCTATTCATTAACGTATAAAGACTTTCATAATCACCTTTCATATCTGATGGCAAAATTTCAATCGTACACCCTGGATTTTTGCGTCGGATCGCCCGGACGGTTTCCGCAAAAACAGCTGCACCGCCATCATTTAAGTCATCACGTGCAACAGCTGTGATAACCGCGTGCTTGAGCCCCATCATTTCGACGGATTCAGCTACTCGTTCCGGTTCTCCCCAATCCAGTTCACTTGGCCGTCCGGTTGCTACTGCACAAAACCGGCATCCGCGTGTGCATACATTGCCTAAAATCATGAATGTTGCTGTTTGGCGTTCACTCCAGCACTCATGAATATTCGGGCAGCGAGCTTCCTCACAAACCGTATTCAACCGCTTCTCCCGCATTAACTTTTTAAGACCGGTATAAGACTTATTCGTTTTCAAGTCTGTTTTTAACCACTCCGGTTTTCGGATATGCTGGTAGTTTTTAGCCATGTTTCACAGACTCCTTTCGCAATCGATAATAATTCCAATCATCTGTACGATATTTTGTTTCGGCCAAACGATAAACTTCCTCCCACTGCTGGCGTGACAGCTCAAACGGTTGCAAGGTCACATCCAGCCCTGTTTCAAACCCGGCATAAAAGGCATCTTTCATCATATCGTATGTGTGCGTTTTGTTCGTCAATTGATCAATGGTGATCGCCTTTCTGTGAAAAGCATCACGCATTCTTTGCTTTATTGCATTATTAGGGAAAAGAAATAAGTCATAAAGCATTTCGGTATCCATGTCCATGGGGATGGATCCGTGCTGCAGGAGGACCCCTTTATTTCTTGTTTGTGCATTTCCGGATAATTTCTTGCCATCAACCATCATTTCGTAAAAGGCAGCTTTTTCAAAACAGACAGCGGAACGATCGCGTGCTGTTTGTTTATCCGGCATCGCATAATCCACCGTAATACCCAAATTATTAAACCCTTCGACGAGCCCCTTTGACAAAATATAATAGGCTTCTGTGACAGACGCAGGAATACCTGGGTGATCCTCTGAAACAACTATGCTATAAGTTAGCTCATTATCGTGCAAAACTGCACTGCCGCCAGTTAAACGTCGGACAAACTGACAATTATATGTACGCACAGCGCCAAAATCAATTGTCTTATGGGTCTTTTGGAACTGTCCAACTGAAAGCGTCGGTCTGGACCAGCCGTAAAAGCGTAAAGTTGGCGGGATTTTCCCTTCCTTATGCCAATTCAAGAGTGTCTCATCTAATGCCATATTTACCGCTGCATCGAGATAGCCACTATCCAGAAAGTACCATTCTTCATGCAAATCTCACACCCCCCTCATCATTTCTCTCAACCATGTTCAGATTAGCATGACTGAAAATTTATGTAAAGGAATAAGGAATATTTCCATCTTCTGTAAATTTTCTGTCAATGACATTTTCTTTTGATGAGATCCATGTGCGGCCAGCAATTCGGGATGAACGTGGAACCGGCCTAGCTATCTATGCTGGCCTTTTCGGCAAAATAGCAGCAAGGCAGCTGGGGGTATGCTGTCGTCTTTCATCTATTAATGCTAAACGACGCTACTTTTTACGAGTATTCTTCCCAGCGGCTTTTCCCCGTAACCATACACCCACCAACAACAGAATGGGAATAAGCACATGAACGAGAACATCATAAAATGGCCATGTCGTGCCTAACACATGAGCGACTTTCTGTAAATTGGGGGCAGACCAAATGGTCATGATGACTAACAAGAAACCGAGTGGAAAGACCAGCTGCCTATAATCTGATAATTTCAACCATTGCGCCGTACCAATGACAAGGACATAATGGAAGACGGCAATTTTCACAAAGGTACCAGTAACCCAAATCGCCATGACAATAGCTTCAACGTGTTGCAGGAAATCCGCCATACTTATATACCTGACTGCACTCATGACCGGATAATTAAACGTGCTTGTGATATCTCCAAATATAAAAAGCGAAAGTAAATTGGCTAAAAAGAACGTAATCATCGTTACAATCACCGAAAACATTCCCCATTTCAACCCTTTTTGCTGGTTACCTAAAGAGGGCAGGAAGAAAGACAGGAGAAAGAATTGCATAAACCAGCTTGATGCAAGGAAACCGCCTGTTAAGGAGGGACCTATTCCATTTCCCATGATCGGTAGCATATGCTGCGGCTCCAAATCTGGCACAAGCATGATTGCAATGAATAGAAACAAGGCAAAGATTAGTGGTATGAAAATAGTTGCGGTTCTTGACAATACTTCAATTCCACCACGCACAGCAGCTGCACAAACGAATACCATCGTTCCCAGTACAACGAATATGGGTGTTTCCGGAAGAAAATTTCCCACAACGAAGTCACCGTATTCTCTTAATGACAGTGCATTCAGATGCAAATAATAGACGAGAAACAGTAATCCAATCAATTTTCCCGGAATCCGTCCGATAACTTTTTCACTGTATTGGATAATCGTTTGCTTAGGGTAAATGGTATGCAACCGATAAGCAATGAAGACAGTTAGAAAGCCGGCAATGGATCCCCAAATGGGTGCTAACCACATATCTTGTTCGGCGACTCCCCCGGTAATGGCGGGGGCGATTAATACGGCTGTTGACGTGATCGCCAAATAAAGCAAAAACGCCAGTTGTATTGCGCTGATTTTCCCTTTATCCATCATCGCGCGATTCACCTCCTGCATGAAAAGAACTTGGTCGGACGACGATTATGGCTCCAACAGCTTCCCTAAAGGCTTGAAAATCGCCTCAACTAATTGGGTAGGACCCGGCATATCAGGGAAATACACGAGCACAATACCTAGGATGACGCTGCCTGTTGTTAGCACGACGAATACCTTTTTTTCCCTCTTTTGCTCCTTTTCTATTTTCGGCCATTCGTATAAGGTGATAAGAATAGCGACGGCAACAATTCCGAGAACCATTAACCATTTCATTTCTTTTTCTCCTTCTCTTAAGGTACGCCTTGTGGTCCGCTTGATCTGCCGGGTCTTCTTATTTTCGCATCACTTTTTATGACAACTTCTATTTCGGGGAATTTTTCATTCCACTTATCCTTTGCTTGCTTCCATCGTTTCGGATAGTGGCGCTCAAACGTCTCGCCGAATCCAAAAATGTCTGCCTCCATTCCTGTTTGCACCTCGTCGAGCACCAATTGAATACGTTTATCAATTTCTTTTTCCATTTGTTTTTCCAGTTTTTCTATAGTCTTTGGATCCATCATGTCCAATTTGGTTTCGTTTTCGGCAACATCGTCTTCTGTGGTAATCTGAACGGTCATCTTCCATTTTCCGTTTTTGATAGTGGGAATTAATTCCGTACTGGAACGCAGCAATTTAAAGGAAATATAACCTTCCGCATCCTTTGGTTGAATGGTGACGGCAGATAGTTGAATCTGATCAATGATCCACAGTAATCCCCTTGTCACTTTGTCATCGATTTGTCCGGTTAGTTTATTGTTTTTGAAAACTGCCGTGCCATTGACACGTAACCCTTCTCCTAATTTGGATTTACTTTCCGTTATTATTGGTAACGCTGTATCACCTGATGTGCTGGCTAATTGTTGCAGCAAGTCTTTGGTGGTTACATTCAATCCAATTTTAAGCTTTGCCAGTTCCCTTGCAACTTCTGCAGATTCCCCATCCTCGAAGCTTGGAATAACTTTTAAAATATCAGTGGCTTTCCCATCCGTAAAGAATACATTTGCCCGGAGACGTGGGACGGGAAATCGGGCAAAAAAGTCGATATGCTTACGAATGCCTGCTTCAGCCAGCGCCTTGCCGATGATGATCACACGATTATGCCCCTCAAAAAGCCGTCTGGATGTCCTTTCTTGTAATTTGGATCTGGCATCATAGATCGTTTTACCAGTGGCTGTTTTAACAATCACAGGTTTTTCTCCACCTTGTCCGCCACCGCCGTTCATTCCTGCGCCCCCAACCACTTTAGGATTGACGATTTGGGCCGACAGCTCAATCTTGCCATTATCCGTCCTATCAAGCCCCACGCCTACAACAATCGCTAAATCATTGATTTCTGTCCGATCCCAGCAGCCTGACAGAAAAATAGGGATGAAACATAATATGATTGTTAGTAGGCGTTTCTTCGGGTTAAATAAACGTTTCATGTTGTTCACCTTTCAGTGTTACTGCTTTTTTGGAACTTATTGCGCAACTTAGCCGTCAACAGCAAAACAAGGGGAATGACTATTAGAAATAAACAGGCATAAAAGGTCCAGGAAGTATTCGTGAAGTGTGTCAGTTCCTGTGCATTAGAAGCACTCCACATACTGATAGAGACTGATAAAAAGCCAATGGGAAACACAATCGGACGATAATCAGATAAGTGCAGCCATTGCGCCGTACCAATCACAACAACGTAGGAGAAAATACAAATTTTGACAAACATGCCTGTTACCCATATAGCCATGACAATAGATTCCACATGCTGCAGAAATTCAGCTATATTAATATAACGGGCAGCGTCCATAACCGGATAGTTAAATGAAGGGGTAATATCCCCGAACAAGAGAAGCGAGAATAAATTCGTGATAACCAAAGTGACCAAGATAAGCACTGTTGAAATCAGCCCCCATTTTAATCCGTTCTCTTTTTTACGAAGGTAGGGTAAAAGAAAAGAAATAAGAAATAATTCACTAAACCATTGTGAAGGTATAATCGCCCCCACAATCGATGGATTCACACCCTCTTCCATAACAGGGAATATGTTTTTCGGTTCTAACGCCGGAATTAATAATAGAACGATAACAAGAAACAACACGATAAAGACAGGAAAGAAAATCTGGGAACTTCGTGCGATTACCTCCAGCCCGCCGCGTACCGCCAATGCACAGACAAACGCCATGGTCATGATCGTAACAATAATTGGTGTTTGCAAAAGAAAATTCCCAGTGACAAACTCCGCGTAATCCCGTAAAATCATTCCATTCGTATGCAGGACGAAAAAGAGGAAACCAAGTCCGAGCAATTTTCCCGGGAATTTCCCCACAATCTTCTCACTATATTGCACAAATGTTTTCTGCGGGTAATAGTGGTGGAGACGATAGGCAATTATGACAGCAAGATAACCAAATAAAGAAGCCCAGATTGGTGACAGCCACATATCCTGTTTTGCAAATTGGCCTGTCGTAGCCGGCAAGATAAGAATAGCCGTCGCTACAACAGTTGGATAAAGTAAAATGGCCATCTGTACAGCGCTGATCTTTCCTTTTTCTATCATTGTGTTCCACCTCGCTATCGAAAAACGGTTGATTATTCTTTCCCGCGTATCGGACTTGGTTTTTGACTAGGAGACTGACGATATTCATTAGATTCACCGGTAAGGCGAGGTCGCTTATTTAATTTCCACCACGGTGCACGCATCAGTGTATCCTTCATTTCATTAAATTGCATTGGTGCCATCGGACTTAGATAAGGTTCACCAAATGAGCGTAATGTCGCCAAATGCACGATAATCATAATAATGCCAAGCATGATTCCCAGCAGCCCGAGCGTCCCCGCAAGTAATATCATAGGAAAGCGTAGCATGCGAATAGCCGTTGCCGCGGAATAACGGGGAATGGTAAACGAGGCAATCCCTGTTATTGCAACAACGATAACCATTGGAGCAGAAACAATACCTGCCGAAACCGCAGCCTCGCCAATGACGAGTGCTCCAACAATACTCACAGCAGACCCGACTTGATTTGGAAGTCGTACCCCTGCTTCCCGTAACGCCTCAAAAGTGATTTCCATCATTAGTACTTCGACAAGTGCCGGGAAGGGAATCTGTTCGCGTGCTGCTGCCATACTAATTAACAGCGATGTCGGCAGCATTTCCTGGTGATAGGTAAGCACCGCCACATATAACGATGGCAGCAGCAGCGATATGACTAGAAAAAGATACCGAAGCCAGCGAATCGCTGTAGACATTAGGTAACGCCGGTAATAATCTTCCCCCGCCTGTAATAGGGTGTAAAGTGTTGTCGGTACAATGAGGGAAAAGGGAGTACCGTCAATCAATATAGCCACACGTCCATCCAACAGATTGGACGTTACGATATCCGGCCGTTCCGTTGCCAATGTTTGCGGAAAAGGAGAATGAGGGTCATCTTCAATGAATTCTTCAATCACACCACTTTCCAGCACGCCATCTATGTCAATCCGATTCAATCGATTGGTCACTTCCTCGACTAGCGTCTTGTCGACGATCCCCTCCACAAAAGTAACCATAACGTTGGTTTTGGTATAACGGCCTATTTCCATCGATTGCATCTTCAGCTTTGGACTTCTGATTCTACGCCTTAGCATGGAGGTATTGACAGTTAATGTTTCAACAAAGCCTTCTCGTGGGCCTCGTATCATTTTTTCAGCTTCGGGAGATTCCACCGAACGTTTTTCCCATTTGGATAAACCTAAGGAAAATCCCGTTTGACTGTTGTCTGCCAGGACGACAGGTTTCCCGGTGGAAATTGCTTGTATACAATCAGAGAATGTTTTGACAGCTTTTGTTTCAGAAACAGCTACCGTGTTCTTGATTAATTTATCTACTTGTTGCTCCTGATCATTTCCTGTCGCGGTCATAAGTGGCGAAAGTACGCTATCATCGATTTCTTCCGTATTCGATAAACCATCTATGTAAATAAGCAACGCCTGGTGTTTTCCGCCTATGCTAAAAGGATGGAAGACAACATCCGAACAATCCTGGTAAATCGACCGTAGCTGGTTTTCATTATCGGTTATATGATTATATAGTGGGTCTTGCTCCTGTTTCGATTGCTTTAGCGCCGATTGTTTTTTCTTTTTATCCTTTTTACGCCGAATTCGCCACATCATACCACCCCTTCCAAACTCCAGTACCCTTACCATTTTCTGTAACGTCCAAAAGTATACATTTTGGAGAACTTTTTAAAAAGGCTCCGGCAATTGCTATAAGACAAGGCCATGCCGAGCTTTCCAATAGTTTGTGTAATGATTGGAATTTTATTCTTGAACGATAGTAAATGGCATAACAAAAGGATAAACACGCGGCAACCTTGAAAAGCATGCGATTATTGATGATTTGCAGCTAAAGCGTCGATGTTTCGCCGTAAAGCGTTGATAAATGCAGCTAAAGCGTCGATGTTCAGGTGTAAAGCGTTGATGATTGAGGCTAAAGCGTCGATGTTCAGGCATAAAGCGTTGATGTTTGTTGCTAAAGCGTCGATGAATGCAGCTAAAGCGTCGATGTTCAGGCGTAAAGCGTTGATGATTGAGGCTAAAGCGTCGATGTTCAGTCGTAAAGCGTTGATGATTGAGGCTAAAGCGTCGATGTTCAGGCGTAAAGCGTTGATGTTTGTTGCTAAAGCGTCGATGTTCAGTCGTAAAGCGTTGATGTTTGTTGCTAAAGCGTCGATGTTCAGGCATAAAGCGTTGATGTTTGTTGCTAAAGCGTCGATGTTCAGGCGTAAAGCGTTGATGTTTGTTGCTAAAGCGTCGATGTTCAGGCGTAAAGCGTCGATGTTTCGCCGTAAAGCGTTGATGATCCGCCATAAAGCGTCGATGTTCCTAGCTGAGGGGTCTACCATCTCCTAGATAATAAAAAACACCTTCGTCATCTGGAAGGTGTTTCAGGTCTGTTCCTACTAATTGGTGTTGGGGATATGTTCCTGTAAAGATAGCCACATGCGACCGTTCTGTTCTTTTGCTTCAACGGGAAGACGGTAAAACCCTGATAATGTGCTTGCCGACAGCAGATTCTCCGTTTTTCCTTTATCAAAAATAGTTCCTTCACGCAGCAATAACGTATGACTGAAGATCGGCAGGATTTCTTCAATATGATGCGTGACAAACAGAATGGTTGGTGCATCCGGTTGTGCAGCCAGCTGCTGGATGGAGGCGAGCAGTTCTTCACGGGTAATAAAGTCAAGCCCGTTCGTTGGTTCATCCAGGATGAGTAATGCTGGCGAGGCCATGAGTCCACGCGCAATCAGCAGTTTTTGTTTCTCTCCTTGTGAACACGTCTGATACGTGCGACCGTGTAAATGACTGCAGCCAACCTGTTCCATCAGCTGGTGCGCCCGCTCGTAATCCTCGGCAACCGGCTGGTCGTACAGTCCGAATGAAGCAAATTTACCACTGATCACTATTTGTTCAGCAAGATCGGTACCCCTGATCCTTTCCTGCAGTGAGGAACTGACCCAGCCAATCGCTTTTCGCAGCTCGCGAATATCTGTCTTGCCAAATGTTTTGCCAAGGACACGGATTGTTCCGGCTGTCGGCCAAATATATCCATTCACCATGTTTAACAGCGTCGTTTTTCCGGAGCCATTTAACCCGAGAATCGCCCAATGCTGCCCGCTGGTAACTTGCCAGTCGATATTATGTAAGATGGTTTCTCCTTGTCTTTTCCATGAAACATTTTGGAAATCGATCACATTCGTCATCCGGTTTTCCTCCTTCTGTATTAACTCTTTTTCTATTGCTTTGTATTGTTTCGATGCATGGTCGTGTTTGTTAATTATAGCAAATTACTATTATTCTGTAATCTATATAGTGTAGGTGGTCCGAAAATAAATCATCCCTCATGTGCCGTTAGCCAGCGCTGAGGGATGATTGGGCTCAAAAAATCTATTGGAAGTGTTCCATGTAGCAGTATGGATCGGCTTTTAATATGGTATGTCTTCGTTGTTTATCATACCAGCGTTTAGGGTAAAGGAGTGCTAACTGTCCGTATCCCCGTCACGGTACACGCCTGTAACGGCCTCATACAATATGTTGACACCGTTCATTAACGCGTCATGATGAAAGATCATGTCCGGGTGGTGGAGGCCTGGTTTAAGGTCACACCCAAGGCCGAGCATGGTCGCTTTTAAGGTCGGGCGCTTGATAGTGTAAAAATGAAAGTCGTCGCCGCCTGGTGTCACGAGCGGTGGATGCACATGGTCGTCGCCGAGTACGCGTGCTGCAGCATGTTCCATAATCTGAATGGCTTCATCGTTGACGGCTGCTGCCGGAATGTATTCCGTGTCCGTGATCGTGATGGTCACCCCATAGAGACGTTCCATCGTCTGAAATATTTCCTGTACCTTTTGCGTCATCTCATCCATCGTCTGATTATCCTGTGCGCGCATATCCACCGCGAACGAAGCGTTACCCGGAATGATATTGGTACTCTTGCCCCCGGCGGTGATGTTGGTCATTTTTACCGAATGGGGGACGCGCGGATTAAGATGAATGCTGTTAAGCTGACCTACGATGGCCGATGCCACTTCAATCGCGTTAGCAGTCAAATGCGGCCGGGCCGCGTGGGCATCGTGGCCGCTGACTTCTACCTTATACGTGGTATTGGACCCGTGGACAATGACCGGCGCTGCGTGATTCATTCCCGTTTCCTCAGCCGGGCGGAGGTGGACACCGAATAAATAATCGACATCATCGACCACGCCTTTTTCGACCATTTTTAACGCGCCCGCCCCTAGTTCCTCAGCAGGCTGAAAAATAAATTTCAAGGCTACCTTATTTTTCAGCGCTGGATCGGTTGTTATTTTCCATACCAAGCCAAGCACCATCGCCATATGGGCGTCGTGTCCACATGAATGGTTTGCTTGAAATTTTCCGTCCACTTCCTGCCATAACGCGTCCATGTCGGCACGGATGGCGACGACTGGCAGGTTGCTGTCGAAATTGCCGTATGTACCGACCACGCCTGTGCAGTCTGCAAACGTTGTCACGGCGCACCCTTGTTCCTGTAAAATAGACGCAATATAGGCTGTCGTTTCTGTTTCTTCCCAGCTGATTTCAGCGTGCTGATGCAAATGGTGAAACGTATCTTTTACACGATTCTGCAAATCCGACATCACTTCTTTACCGCCTTTCATTAGTGCCTTCCGTTCTTTTTTGATAGGTTACTTCATACGTCCCGTCACTAGCCTGGATGGAGGTCCCACGGTAGCCGGCTTCAAGCAAATGCTGCTGTGCGTCTGTATCCTCCATGCTGACAATTTTTACATCAGTTGGGGACGGCTTTTCGTCCGACAAAAGATTCGGAAGAGGACATACCGCAGTTTTCCGTTATATTTTTCTTTTAATGCAACGATTTCCATGCCGAGTGCGAGCTTATCCTTTAGGCTGGGAATGTTGAATGGGGCAACGGTTGCTGCCACGTACGGAAACCGTGTTGCATCTACATGCGCCATGACCAAGTGGCCCATATACGTCTGCAAGCCATTTCCCTGATACCTAGGGTGGACGACGGAAACCTCGGAATAGATCATTTTCGAAAGATCCTCTTCTCCGAGACCAGCATCCGTCCCAAGGTGCTCCGGATCATCGGTGGGGGGGACGAACATAGCGCGAAATGCAATTAAATCGTCACCAATAAATGTCCCGATCATAAACCCGTTACCGGATAAAATAGATGAAAATTCCTCTCGTGTAAGGGATTGCAGCTGTTCCGGATTTTCCAGGGATGCTGCCACGGCAGACTGGAGCTGCAAAATGGTTGTAAGATCAGTACTGGCAAGCATTCGGACATGAAATGGCTCACCAGTTGTCTTCAATTCGCCTTCTGTAAGCATAGGTGTTTCCATCATGAGGTAACCTCCTCTGAATAAACGGTTAGATCATTAAGGATGGCTTCGTCGATATCTACACCAAGGCCCGGACGTGTATTCAATTGGATAAACGGCACGTCATAATGCAGGTTGCCAATATCCCGGGAAAATTTGAGCGGTCCGGTGAGCTCGACACTTGTGATCATTTTTTTGGAAAAAGCCACATGAAATCCTGCCGCCGAGCCAATGGACGACTCGACCATGGAACCGACTTGGCAGTCCATACCGGCCATTTCAGCCATGGCTGCTAGTTTGGCAGCCGGATACATGCCGCCGCACTTCATCAGCTTGATATTCACTTTATCAGCAGCCCGTTTGGCAATAATCTCCCGCATCTCCTTAAAGCCGGTGAGCGCTTCATCCGCCATGATCGGCACTGTCGCCTTGGCTTTCACCTCACGAAGGGCATCGATATCTGACGCTAGAACCGGTTGCTCCAGCCAGTCCAGGGATACGTTGTTCAAATCATTTAGCGCTTGTAAGGCTGCAGCGGATGACTGCCAGCCCTGATTCACATCGACCCGGATTTTTGCTTGACGGCCGACACGATCATGAACCGCTTTGATTCGGTCCACATCATCCTGTCTATCGTAGCCCACTTTCAATTTAAACGATGTATACCCTTTAGCCACATGCTTCTCCGCCTTGTCGGCCATCATTTCCGGGGTGTCAATGCTGAGCACATGGGTGATCGGAAATCGGTCATGGAAACGGCCGCCAAGCAGGGAATAAGCTGGTACCCCAAGTGCTTTTCCGGCAATATCGAAGCATGCGATGTCCAGTGCAGCCTTGGCGGTTGGGGCGCCGAGAATCGCCCGGTCCATGATGGTATGCACTCTTTCCTGGTTGAACGGATTTTCACCAATAAGCAGGGGGGCAAGTGTTTTCGTAATCACCTGGTAAACACTTTCTACCAATTCGCCTGTTACATGTTCATCCGCAACACCTTCTCCATAGCCTGTCCAGCCATCATCTGTTGTCACTTTTACAATGACTGATGGCATCTTATCGTACGAAACGTAACTAATGGTAAACGGTTCGATTAATGGCAGTTCAATGACAAAAGCTTCAATGGCTGTTATTTTCATAGAAATCTCCTTTTGTAGTTGTTGTTGGTTATTGTGCTGATTCTATTTTTCTATTAGTTTCATTTTGATTGGCATTTTTCATTTTTGCAATCGTAAGCCCGGTAAAGGCATAGAACAGTGCAATCAGCGGAACGGAAAAATTTAAGATAGCGTAGGGTGCATAGGCAAAAGCATGGACACCTAATGTTCCGTAAATGAATACACCACACGTATTCCAAGGTACAAAAACACTCGTTAAGGTTCCGCCGTCCTCCAGTGAGCGGGAGAGGGTTTTTGATTGCAATCCCTTTTCCTTGTAAACACTAGCAAACATGCGTGATGGAACGACGATAGAAATATATTGTTCGGAACACGTGGCATTTGTTAAAAAGCATGCTCCGATGGTTGAAGCGATTAGGGAGCCTGTCCTTTTAACCACCTTCAGCAGCTGATCCATCATCGCCTGTAACATGCCGGAGTATTCCAGAATACCGCCAAACGTCATGGCGACAATGGTCATCGAAACGGTATACATCATCGACATTAAACCGCCACGATTGAATAATTCAGAAACCATTTCATTGGATGTATCGATGGTATATCCGTTTTGCAACACAGCTAACGCATTGGAAATCGTATCTCCTTGTACGATAATTTCAGAAAAGAATCCCATAACCACCCCTACAGCTATAGCCGGAATGGCCGGAACCCTTAGGGCCACCAGTAAAATAACGGTCAATGGCACTAACAGGAGGTAGGGAGAAATGACGAAATTGGCTTGCATATCCGCCATCATCTGACTGATTCCTCCCTTCTCAATCTTTCCGGATCCAAAGTTCCTTCCCAAAAAGAAAAACACAATCAGGGCAATAATCAAGCCGGGTATTGTCGTGTAAAACATATACTTGATGTGATCGAATAAGTCTGTATTTGTCAGTCCTGAAGCTAGGTTTGTCGTGTCTGAAAGCGGTGACATTTTATCGCCAAAATAAGAGCCGGAAATAACTGCCCCCGCTACCATTGGTGCAGGAATCCCCATACTCATGCCAATTCCCATGCCGGCCACACCGATTGTCCCCATTGTCGCCCAGGAACTACCCACGGTCAGCGCTACAAGTCCACAAATAATGATGATTGTTACCAAAAATAGGGAAGGGGAGATGATTTTCAACCCGTAATAAATCATTGTCGCAACAATGCCGCCTCCTACCCAGGCACCAATCGTCAAACCAACCATCATGATGATAATCACCGCGGGAAGCGCAAGGCGAATGCCGCGAAACATCATTTCCTCTATTTCTGTCCATGCATAGCCGTTTTTCCAAGCGACAAGTGCCGCAACAGTTGTTCCGACGATTAACGGAATATGGGGCTCCCCTTTGAATACAACAATTGTCAGTACCATTGCCGTAATCATGATTGCCAGTGGCAGAACTGCCCACCAAACCGGTATATGTCGTTTCTTAATATCAACACTCATTATGTTGCCCTCCCCCAATATGATGTAATTTTCAGAGATAATATACGAGGTTAATTTTGCAGTAAAAATCGAAAATTGTCAATAAAATTTATTATTGGAATGGGAAATTGGGTGTGTCGATTGCCTTTATTAATTAAGGGCTAGGCACGGAGACAATGATAGGGGGAAAGATGTCAAACACAAAAAGAGAGCTGAAGCGCCCTCTTTTTTAGTGTTTTCGTTATTTAGATCAATTTTGACTGCGAATCGTGAAAAACGTCTTGTTACTGTTGTAATTTACCTGCCACATATCCACCGTCAACAGGGATGGTGACACCACTAATTTGTCTGGCCAAGTCAGAACATAAGAACGTCACTGCATTTCCCTGGTCTTCAGGTGTCGACATTTCACCGGCTGGAAGGGATTCCAAAACGCCATTATATTGTTCGGGTGCTCTTTCCGCCCATTTTTCTATCGCGGGTGTCATTGTTGCACCCGGAGCGATGGAATTAATTCGAATGCCTTGTTTCCCATATTCCAGGGCGACAGATTTCGTTAATCCAACGATCCCGTGTTTGGATGCGGTATATGGTGTCATATTCGGGGAACCTTCTACTCCAGCACCGGACGCTGTATTAACGATTGCGCCACCACCAGTTTTCAGCATCGCATTCACTTCATGTTTAATGCTATAGAAAGTCCCATATAACGTAACTTTTAATGTTTTATCCCAGTCATTTGAATCCAATTCTCCAATTTTCTTTTGACCGGCATTGATACCAGCGTTATTATGGGCAAAATCCAACTTTCCAAAAGCCGCAACTGTTTCATCGACTAGAGCTTTTACTTGTTCCTCATCACTCACGTCACACTTGAAGAACTTGGCTTCCCCTCCATTTTCCGTTATGATTCTTACCGTTTCCTTTCCTGCTTCTTCGTCAACATCAGAAACCATTACTTTGGCCCCGGCTTTAGCTAAAGCAACAGCACTTCCTCTGCCAATGCCTGACCCCGATGCTGTTACTAAACCAGCTTTACCAGTCAGTAGTTGTGTCATATAAACACTCCTTGCGTATTTTGTTAGGCCTCATATTTATTTTACGCTTTACTGTTCTGTTATCAAAGTTGTTTGCGTGCCAGGCACCAAGAAAGTTGCTTGCGTTTTCCAATAGATTATTTTTGCGGAGTAGTTTATAATGAGGTTAGTAGATTATGAAGCAAAGGGGAGGGTGTTGGAGTGACGAATGAACAAAATGATCAAATCATGCAAGCCATCAAGGAGCTGCATGATCAAATGAATGACGGCTTTGCAAAGGTAGACAAACGATTTGAAGAAGTGGACAAACGGTTTGAAGAAATAGATAAACGATTTGAAGAAGTAGACAAACGATTTGATCACTTCCGAGCGGAGATGAATTCAAGATTTGATGAAGTGGATAAGCGATTTGATGTAATGGATGAAAGGGTAAATAAATTGCAGGACAGTATGAATCTGCTCGCTAGGAAAAACTTCGAAAACGAAACCGAAATTTACAGAATTAAAAAGGCAATCGGTCAGCAATGAAATGAACGCAGTCCAAATGGGCTGCTTTTTTGTTTAAAAAGAAAATATACATTCTGTCAGACTAGAAATAACCACCCTAACCTGGTGAGTGAGGGTGGTTACAGGATTCATTAGCTGCCTATAGAGGGGTGTAATTTTCTTACCATATTAATAACCTACTTCCACCACTGCGTTGACGATATACATAAAGTCATTTTTATCCTGCTGATCCTCCAGATAAATCCCGCTGGTCGTGGCCATACCACCATTCATTACTTCCACAGTGACTGTCCCGTACGGAATGAGTGCTTTGATCATTTCTTCATCCAGCTGATCATGGTCTTTAGGAATGGCAAGTTTCACATGGACTTGCATATTGTCCAGGCTTTGGTCCGGAAGCATTTTTCGCACACCGGGCATGGAATTATAGTGAATCGCATTGGTTACAGCCCGTTTTGATGCTACGTTAACGTCCTGACCATGCACGTCAATCCCCATACCTGTTTCAATGAATAGAATGTCTTTCATGTGATTTTCCTCCTTGCTGTATCGATAGTGTTTGGCGTATTCATTAAATGATGTGATGTACCACGCTTATAACCAATTGTAGCTGTTCTTGGCTTGTAATGCTAGTGTGTTGATGTATTGGGGATCAGGCACGAGGTCGCGCTAGTTTGGGGCTATGTCGCGCGTCTTTCTCGAATATCGCGCGAGTTTTTCCTAGCTGGCGATGCCGATACGGGAAGAAAGTCAATGATGTGATCGGACAAGCCGGCTGAATGATAATTTACTAGTTTCGTCTTGCACATTCCTTATTTTCGGGTATAATAGAATCGTTTGGAACTTGTGTCCAAACCGTGGTTCGAAACCATCCCACGATAAAAAACTAAGGAGTGATTTATATGAATACGAAAACACTAGCTGCCAATGCGCTGGTGGCCGCTGCTTATGTCGCCGTGTCATTGGTCGCCGCCCCGATTGCCTTCTCGAACATTCAATTTCGCATTCCGGAGATTTTTAACCATCTCGTTGTCTTCAACAAAAAATATTTTTTCGGAATTGTACTGGGTGTCCTCTTAACCAATTTATTTTCACCAACGGGTGTTTACGATTTGGTCTTTGGCGTCGCGCACTCTGCCGTATCGCTTGGGATTGTCATACTCGTGGGCAAGTTTATTAAACATACATGGACGCTGCTCGTGATAAACACGATGGTATTTACGTTCAATATGTTTATTATCGCATTCGAGCTTTATCTTGCTCTCGATTTGCCATTTTTCTTGACATGGCTGACGACCGCTTTAGGTGAATTAGGCATCATGGCCGTCGGAATGCCGATTATGTATGTACTGAATAAGAAATTGAATTTCCATCAGCTTATGGGAAAAAATTAATGTTGCTATACCATATCGAAAAAGTGTCCCAAGGCTACATGCTTTTGGGGCACTTTTTTGTTATGCCACCAATGGTAGGTTCGACCAATCCGAAGTAAAATGAAAGAAAGTGCTTAATTTTACTTCGGTATCTGTGATTGGCCGTTTTGTCTCAACGACCGCTCAAAAGAACAGTAATGCTGCAATCATGGTAACGAACAGACCAATGGAGACGGGGATGAAGCTTTTTCGGACCAAGTCAATAACGGATACTTTTGCAAAGCCAGCAATAGCAATGATTGGTGACCAGGCAATAAGTGTACCACCGCCTACCCAGATAGCACCGATTTGGCCGATGGAAGCGAGGGTTGTTGGATCCAGTCCTGTTGTTGCGGCCAGTGCTTCGGAAAGCGAACCGATTAGTGGCAAGGCGGAAAATCCAGAACCGTCAAGACCGGAGACCATCCCTAAAATTAACACGCCCAATGCGGTGAAAAAGGCGTTATCTGGAATATACGCCTGGCTTTCCTGCACTAAGTCAAATAGGAACGAAGGTGTCGTATCCGGGTCTGTACCGAAAATCTGACCTGCCAGTTCTCCGCTTCCGATGAAGAAAAAGGCGGCAACAGGGATCACCAGCCCCATGACTTTAAAGGCAAATACGAAACCGTTGACGATATGATCGCTCACTTCCTGCAATGTTTGTTTGTAGTTGCGGAACAGGGACATGACAATAATTAAGAGAATCGCTGTACCGCCAACAAGGGAAGAACCTGCCCCTTCATCAATAGCCGGTATGACATCAGAGAATGTTGCGATAACGACGTAGGTGACGATGACTAAAAAGATAAATGGAACGAGAAAAGCGAATACGGGACTGTATTTACCCTTTTTAATGTTGGTGTCATCTTCCCTAATGTTTAAATCATTATCGCCACTATTTTCCCATTCAGTAAGGTTTTGTTTTGCTGGTTTTCTCATAGATTTGCGAACCATGACATAAGCAATGCCTAACGAAATCGCCCCGGCAATCAAAGACAAAATGAGTGTCTGCTCCCCGATTGCACCAGCTGCAAGGACACCACTGCCAGAAGCGGTTAATTCAGGTGCAACTTTTAAAATGAAATCGGACGACAAAGCCATTCCGTGGCCAGCAAGCGAAATTGCAATCGCCGCTCCGATTGGCGAGAGCCCGGCTTGGATAGCTACCGGAATTAACAGTGCACCAATGAGTGGGGCAGCTGGCGCCGGCCAGAAGAATAGGGATAAAAAGTACGTAACGACGACAAGCACCCAATAAGCTAATGGTCCGTTTTTCATGACCTTTTGGAGCGGCTGAATCATCTGCTCATCCGCGCCAATCGACTGAATCGAGCGCAAAAGAGCCGTCATAACGGCAATGATTAAAAAGATGTTGAACAGTTCAGACGCCGCCGTCAAGTTTGCATTGAAAATAGCTTGAATACCGTCCAGGAAAGATCCGGTAAACGACCAAGCAACGAAAAAACTCATCACTAACGCTGGAACAACAACGTTTTGTCTGAATAACATCGTTAAAATTATGAGCAACGTCCCGACTAAATACAACCAATGTGCCAATGTTAGTTCCATGGTTACCCATTTCCCCTTTACTGAGAACTACGGAAATACATGAATATTTTATGTAGCATTTGGGCGGATGTGATGGTTTTCAAGTGATGGCCGTTTCAAAAGCATGTTTTTCCAGCTTTGTCCGAAAGAAGGGGGCAAGGCTTTTAGAACGAATCTCTTCATCACGTCCTGCCTTTTTAATGAGGTGCACTTTTTTGTATACCCCTTTCGATATAATGAGTCTAGAAAACTTTGAAGGGGGAAGAGAAATAATGAAACGTTTCGCTATCATGGTGTTCATGGTATTGGTGTTAATTCTGGCGGCTTGTCAAGCAGAGGGTACTGACAATGAAGCTGGCAGTCAGGAACCGGATGCTGCTGAAGCAGAAGAAAGCAGCGATGGTGGGGTATCCGCCACGAAAGGTACGATTAAGCAAGCGGAATTTGATAAAGTATTTTCTGATCCAAAAGCGTACAAAGGCTATGAAGTGACGTTCACGGGAAAGGTATTTGTCCAGCCGGAGCGCGATAACGATGGAACCTATTTACAAGTGTTCGCTGATCCGGAAAACGCGGAGCAAAACGTCATTGTCGGTGTGGAGGACCCAGACTTGGATGTATCCAGCGAAGATTATATTCGTGTATCAGGGGTAATCCGGGATGAGTTTACTGGCGAAAATGCCTTTGGTGCCGAATTAAAGGCCCTGGTTGTGGGTGCAGATACGGTGGAAGTCGTGGATTATGTAACCGCCGTCTCTCCAGCGATGGAGACCATACAGGTCGATCAAAGCCAGGACCAGCACGGGTATGTCATGCATGTGGATAAAGTTGAGATTGCCGACAATATGACCCGCGTCTATGTGAAAATCACGAACAACACAGATAAGGAGATTTCTTTTTACAGTTTTAATTCCAGATTATTAATTGGCAACAAACAACTGGAGGAAGAGCAGGTCTATGATAGTGGTCTACCGGAAGTGCAATCCAGTATCCTGCCAGGTATGGAAACAGAAGGAGTGATCACGTTCCCGGCGGTTGATCCATCGACGGAAACGATGACCTTTCATGCCGAGGGGTCCTCAGAAAATTATGATCTTAATTTCAAACCATTTACCTTTGATATCGGGAAGTAGACATAGCCGGGGGATGCTTTCTCCCGGTTATTGGGTTAACGAAAAAAGATTCAGTTACCTAAGTAGGTCTTTTTAATCCCCTCAATCTTGACATCCGCACAAGCAACTCGTCCGTTGTTTAAATATGATAATGTATCAGCACGCTTTTATATGCTCGAAAAGTGCAAAGAAAGGGGGAGTTCAAGTTGACCAAAAAACAAAATCGCCCCTGTGGAGAGTGTGCGAAGAAAAACTTATTGGACGGAAATAGAAATGACTGCAGGCCGTGTGGGTGCTGCTGTAGGTGTTGCAAGCAAAGCAAAGAAAACGTTAACAATTGTCCCGTCAATACCTTTAATCCCACGTTTAATCCTTCTATTACAGTTAATGTGACCCCGGAACAGACACCAACACCTTCTATCGGTTTGGAAACTGCCCAATACATTGCCTTGGCTAGTGAAGGCAAAAAGGTATATACAAACCAAGATGCATTGAAACAATACGGAAGCAGCGATATTCTTCATCCTGACCATGTTTCCTATATCAATTTGTTTATAAATGGCGTTTTACAACCTCCATCCATCTACCATGTGGAGGAAGGTGTTCTTTATTTAAAATCGGATGATCTTCCCCCAATTGACGCTCCAATTAATCTTTTGTTTGTCATTGTGAAAAATTAAACCTTTCTAAATGCCCCAGTATGATCATTTAAAATTGATATGTGTTCCAGGGATCCTCTGAAACTAAGCCTCAAACTTAAAATAATTGTCCTTTTTCATTAAAAATGCCTGGCAAGAAATGCATGAACCTATTCATCTAGTTACTTGTTGGTTTTCGACCATTGGCTGACTCCTGTCCAAGCATTGGCAATGACCGACTCATAAGGTAATAGTAGCTTGGCAGAATGGAGGTGAATTCGGTATGGCACTTCAGCTAATGAAAATTTCCATTGATGGTACGATTGACACGAATGTTGAACCTGATTCAGCAAAATTCTTCTATGTCACAACAGCAGAAACCGCTGCTGGTGATACACTGATCGTTGATGCTGGAGATTTTCTTCAGGATGACGGTTCGACGGCTACGGAGCTTCCAGACCTAGCCACGGATAATAGTTATTACACGGTGTATATTAACGGTGTTGAGCAAATGCAAGGGTTGTCCACTTATACACCTGGAGCCACGGGAACCGGGTCGTTAGAAATTCAAGTTCCGGCCGGGGGTCCGTCCATTAAGGAAAACAGTCCTGTCGTCCTCCACATTGTTAACTTCACACCATCATCCTCAGGAACATTTGAAACCTAGTCAAACGGCAATTATTTCCCCAATGGGCTCCGCCAAGCATATTGGTGGGGCTCTTGAGGAAAAACCTTTAAGTACTGTCTGTTCTTCCTGCTACCCTCATCTATCACAGAAGGGCCCTCATCTACTTGGAATCGTTGGCATCCAGGCTTGCACGGCGCTCGGCTACATAAACGTTCCTTTTTGTATCTATTTTCCTGCAGGCTGATATTTTCCGGGAACAGCACGGATCGTGATGGCCAAACGATTTCAGCTATTGATGGCATTTATAGCATACACCAAGTCAACAAAACCCTTCTTAATAAAATGTTCTCTTACCTCATGATATAACTCATCTGACACATTGTGTACCGATATTTCCGTGATTGCTTCTGTTAGTGCTAAAGCGCTCAAGACCGTTTCGGCCGGATTCAGGTGCTGTTATGGTCTCGAGACGGGCTCTCAAGACCTTTTCAGCCGTTTTCGAGTGCTGTTATGGTCTCGAGGAAGGCTCTCAAGACCTTTTTGACCGGATTCAAGTGCTGTTATGGTCTCGAGGAAGGCTCTCAAGACCTTTTTGACCGGATTCAAGTGCTGTTATGGTCTCGAGACGGGTTCTCAAGACCGTTTCGACCGTTTTCGAGTGCTGTTATGGTCTCGAGAGGGTTTCTCAAGACCGTTTCGGCCGGATTCGAGCGTTGTTTTGGTCTCGAGACGGTTTCTCGAGACCTTTTCAGCCGTTTTCGAGTGCTGTTTTGGTCTCGAGACGGGTTCTCGAGACCTTTTCAACCGGATTCAAGTGCTGTTATGGTCTCGAGGAGGGTTCTCGGGACCGTTTCGACCGATTCCGAGTGCTGTTTTGGTTTCGAGGAGGGTTCTCGAGACTTTTTTGACCGGATTCAAGTGCTGTTATGGTCTCGAGGAAGGCTCTCAAGACCTTTTTGACCGGATTCAAGTGCTGTTATGGTCTCGAGGAAGGCTCTCAAGACCTTTTCGACCGAATTCAAGTGCTGTTTTGGTTTCGAGACAGGCACTCAAGACCTTCATTCACCTCTAAAAAAAATCAAAAGTTGTTGTTATCAATGTATATAAGTATAATGTATCACTTTTATAGTTTTAAATAATTTATTTTTATCGGTGATGGGTGTATTATAATAAGTGAAGCGGGACGAAGAAACGATATCCGCTTCCCCTTGCGGCCACAAGGACAATTATAGTCTCGAAGAGGTGGTTTACGTGTCACAGCAAAAAACGATGGTAGAGAAGCTGGGAGATTGGGTATATGCCGCTAGCTGGGATGATTTGTCATCCGAGGCTAAAGAAGCATTAAAGGGGCGTGTACTGGACTCCGTCGGCTGTGCGATTGGGGCATTAGAGGGAGCGCCGGTCAAAAGCATTCGCCGGCTTACCGATGATCTGGGTGGCAGTCCTTATGTCACTTTGATAGGCGGTGGAAAAACCACACCGGATAACGCAACATTCTACAATGGTGCAGCGATTCGTTACTTGGATTTCAATGATGCGTACTTGGCAAAAGAAGAAACAGGCCATCCATCTGACAATATAGCACCAGTACTAGCTGCTGCAGAATATGCCAATGCGAGTGGGGAGCAATTGTTGCTTGCGCTGGCGGTGGCCTACCAAGTACAGTGCCGGCTTTCCGATATCGCACCAGTACGTAAGAATGGATTTGATCATACCGTCCAAGGTGCCTACGCTGCAGCAGCGGGGGCGGCCAAGGCAATGGGACTGACTGCTGGTGAAATTGCCAATGCAATCGCCATTGCCGGAACTGGATATAACTCATTGCGCGTGACCAGAACAGGCGAATTGTCAAACTGGAAAGGACTCGCCTATCCAAATACCGCGATGGGTGCGGTACATGCGGCCATGCTCGCTAAGTACGGTATAACTGGTCCGCGTGAAGTTTTTGAAGGAAATAAAGGATTCATGGATGCCATTGCTGGTGATTTTACCATGGACTGGTCCAATGAGGATCTTGAGCGTGTAACCAAAACCATTGTGAAACGTTATAACGCCGAAATTCATTCCCAAGCATCGATTGAAGGACTGCTGGAACTGCGTGAACAGGAAAGAATAGCGCCGGAAGCCATCAAGTCCATTCAGCTAAAGACATTTGATGTTGCCTACCATATTATTGGCGGGGGTGAAGAGGGCGATAAAAAACGCATCCGCTATAAAGAAGAAGCAGACCATTCGCTACCGTATATGCTGGCAGCGGCGTACCTGGACGGTCAGGTTATGCCTGAACAATATGAAGCTGCACGCATTAAACGGGATGATATTCAACAGCTGCTGCAAAAAATTGACGTACAGCCAAGTGAAGCGTACAGCGATCGTTTTCCACAAGAAATGGCATGCGATATCACGCTGGAAACAAACGACGGACGAACGCTGACCATGGAAAAAAGTGATTACAAAGGATTTCACACACGCCCGGCCAGCTGGGACGTGCTTATGGAAAAATATAATGGACTAACACGCAACGTGAACAAGACAAATGCTGCGGCTATCGCAAGTACGATACGCGGCTTGGAAAATAAAAACGTTTCTGATTTAACAACACTACTTGAACAAATAACAGTCAGGGAGGCTGAATAATATGAACAATCAACGTGCATTTCAAAACATCCGTATGAACAACAGGCAAATGAAACCACGTAACCAAGGAATCACGGAGGTTCGTGGGCCATACTACACAGTGATGGGCAAGCATTATTTGCAGGATATGCTGGAAACGATGGGTGAGTATATAGATATTCTGAAGTTTTCGGGCGGTTCATTCATGCTTTACCCGGAAGACAAACTGCGCGAATTACTGGATTTGGCACACGTTTATGATGTCAAAGTTTCCACCGGGGGATTTATGGAAACCGTTCTGACGCAAGGACCGGAAGCAGTCGATCATTATTTGCAGGAATGCAAGCGGGTCGGCTTTGACATTATTGAAATATCGACAGGTTTCATTACGATGCCGACCGATGACATTGTTCGGCTGGTGAAAAAAGTGCAGGCTGCCGGATTGCTTGCTAAACCGGAAATAGGTGTCCAGTTCGGAGCAGGCGGCACCAACTCGATTGAAGAAAATGAAGCGGAAGGCGTAACAGACCCGTCGCAAGCAATTGAAGTCGGTAAACGCTGCCTGGACGCCGGAGCTTATATGCTGATGATTGAATCAGAAGGCATCACGGAAAGTGTTCGCTCCTGGAGAACGGAAATCGCCACCCAATTCGCGCGTGAACTCGGTACGGAGAATGTCGTGTTTGAAGCTGCAGATCCGGAAGTGTTTGAGTGGTATGTGAAAAACTACGGTCCGGAAGTGAATGTGTTTGTCGATCATAGTCAAATTGTTCAGCTGGAAGTACTGCGCAGAGGCATCTGGGGAACCAAAGATCTATGGGGCCGTGTCATTACGTTTAATGATGGTGAATGACAAGTGTGAGCAGCAGGGACAGGACATTTTGAAACTGTCCCTGTTTTTTCTATATAAAGGATAGAAAAATTGACGGTTAGAGTAAAATGTTTATGGGAGAACATATACCTCATCTTTGGTGTTGAAGTCGGAAGACTTCTACGCCAAAGATGAGGCCAGCAAGCGAAGCGCGGTAGTTTAAAGGGTGTTTTACATGAAAAAGAGGACCTTTTCTTGTATAGTTAAGTCTGCTACAACAACAACTATAGAAAGAGGTCCTCTAATGAAAGATATCATATCTGCGCTTACAATGAAAGAATTAGAACAAATTACATACCGTGCATTGCAGGAAAGTTTTTCTCAGGTGATGGCACAGACGTTACAGGAAATAGATGAGGCGATTGCTTCAGAAAGGGATAAGCAACGATTTTATTTGAAGGATAAAAGAACATTAAAGTTTGAGTCCGTCTTTGGGCAGGTGGAACTGAAAAGAAATTATTATCAAGATAAAGAGACGGGAAAGTATGTCTATTTATTGGATCAGTATTTAGCTTTTGACGGCACAAAGGGAATGAGTCCGGTGGTGCAAGATTTGGCTATTGAACTGGCTGTAACAGGCGTTTCCTATCGACAGGCTGGGAAGGCAATGGAGAAGCTTTTGGGCTACCCTGTCATCAGTCATGAAGGTATACGCCAGCAGCTTTTGAATACGGAGGTTGTGCCGGAAGAGTCAGTGCCACTCGAACAGGATGTTGTATTCGTGGAGGTGGACGGGCTTTATACGAAAAGCCAAGAGAAAAAGAAAAAAGGCAAGGAAATTAAGATTGCCAGTGTGCATCAGGGCTGGGAAATGAATGGTAAACGAGCAAAGCTGATAGAGAAGCGACATTTCATTCATGAAGGAAATCTGCCGTTCTGGGAAGAATTTGAGCAGTATCTAATGGCTACTTACGAGTATGATCCGACCAGGCACCACCTCGTTATTAATGGGGATGGAGCGAAGTGGATCACATCCTGCCGGGATCATTTCCAGCATAATGCGACCTTTGTCATCGACCGTTTTCATGTTGCCCGGGATGTGCAGCGTTTGTTTCGGGGTCATTCAAGATACCGCTCCATCCGAAAGAAACTAGCAAGCTATGACTGGGAAGGTTTCATGGTGGAATTAAACAGTGCGGTGGGTACGCTTGAAAATGAAAAGAAGGAAGAACGGCTGGAAGAGTTAATTGCCCAGCTTTCCCAATATCCAGAGGCACTGGGAGATTACCGTGAAAAACTAAAAGAGAGGGGCATAGATACAACAGGATTCCGCCCGATGGGGAGTGCAGAGGGAACGATGAGTGTGTTCGCTAGAAGGCTCAAAAACGGGCGTAGTTGGAGTGATAAAGGGCTTGATAAATTCATCGATATCATGGTTGCCCTCAAAGATAATCTGAAGATAAAAACGCTGCAGGGGATACTTGAACAGACGCAGGAATTAATACAGGAAAGCAAAGAAGAAAAGCCGCCTAAACACTTTGTAGAAAAGCTAAAAGAAAGTGCTGCAGAAGCAACACGCAACAATCTGGGTTATCTGAGGCAGGCTATCGGGAAACCAATTACAGACGCATTAAAAGGATTACGGGGAATTTGAAAAAGTAAAAAAGCACCAACTGATTAAAATGATATAAACATGAAACCGTTACCAAAAGTTGACTAAAACAATACAAAAAAGGGACTTGAAAAAAATCTCCCACAAGTACTTGACTCAATCAAATTGACGCACGTCAATGAAGTTTTCCAATCATTGATAGATAATAAGACTATCAAATGGAAGAAAGAAGGATGATCATATGATTAACACTGGTGATTGGGGACTATTTGTAAGTGATTACCCGTTCTTGTTCATCGCAGGATTGATTACGGCAGTTTTAGCCATTGCGCTGAGATCTCCAGTAGTTACAGGGCTGCAAATGCTCTTTATAATGGTTAGCTTTTTTATAGGTGGAATGAATGCAGCTATAGATCCCATATTGCTTATTATTCAAGCAGTGATCAGTCTAAGCGTGTTATATAAGTACGTCAAAGCGGTGGATATGAATGAACAGCTCATCCTGGAAAAGACCCATCAAAAGGCACCCCATCTGATCAAAGAGGAACACCGGGGCAGCCGCTTTTCATTCTGGCATACTAGGTAAGAGAGGACAGGGCAAGGAACTCGTCCCGGGAACGAATGAAGCATGGGAAATACAAGAAAGATAGGAATAATGATATCAAAGCGGGCTTTTTTTCATACACTATTTTTGGGGTGAAAAAATGTCAATCATAAAATACACAAGTAAAGACGTTGATTTAATGGCAAGGATGATGCGAGCGGAGGCCGTTGGTGAAGGAAAAATGGGAATGATGTTTGTCGGAAATGTCATTGTTAACCGTGCGAAAGCGGATTGTTTAGACTTTATCGATGTAAGAACAGCTCGAGAAGTCATTTATCAAGTGCAGGGGGGAAATTATTCCTTTGAAGCTGTTCAAAAGGGAAGTATGTTTTATCAGCCCGCGCGAGATGCTGAAAAACGATTAGCAAGAAAGAACTTGAAATTCTGGAGGCGCCATCCATCGAAATATTCGCTTTGGTATTTCAACCCATTTGCACCATGTCCGCCCACATGGTACGGCCAACCTTTTGCCGGCCAATATAAAAACCATTGCTTCTATGAACCGGCAGCCGGATCATGTGACAGTGTTTATTGAGTGATAAGGGCGACAGGGCGGCCCGCGGGAAGGGCGGCCCACGGGGACAGGTTCATTGGTCCACAAAGGACGATGGACCTGTCCTTTGTGGTTTATATTGGAAAGGAGGCTTCACTGGTGTGAGTCAGGCACTTGCGGCTGTAATATACTTTCATTTTTCAGTATTTTTGGTATACTATTTGTAGAAACACACCCGGTTTATCCATACAAAAATCTGCAAAGGAAGTGCACATATGACCCTCGCTGTATTAGTTAAGGAAAGCCCTTCAACTACACTCACCACGACCAACACTTTTTTTGAGGAATCTCTGGATGCCTTTTTCCGGATGTTCACGACAGGCATGGACGGAAAAAGTTTCACTGAGTGAATTTTGAGACGAGATAAAACTTTTAAAGGAGAATAGGAAAGATGAAACTATTAATCCTTGGCTCCGGTGCGATGGGGAGCTTATTTGCCGGAAAACTAAAACAAAGCGATGTGGACGTCACATTATTCAACCGGCCGAATGACCATGTGAAAGCTATTCATAAAGATGGCCTGCGGATAATCGATTGGGATGGAAATGGGTCAACTGTTGCGCTTTCGACAGCAACCAACCCGGCTGAACTGACCGGTGATTATGATATTGTGCTCGTACTCGTTAAAGCTTTTGCTACAGAAAGCGTCCTTGAAAAAGTTTTACCGGCCATACATAAGAATACGCCGATTATGACGCTGCAAAACGGGATTGGGAATATGGAAACAATTAAAGCTCTGGCACCAGCGAATGACGTCCTCATCGGCGGAACACAAGCCGGAGCAGGAATTGTAGAACCTGGTACCGTTGTTCAACGGGCATGGGGTACGACGTTTATAGGGAATGCGCAACATGGTGCTGATCAGCATTTGCTGGATGAGCTGGCATCGGTTTTTACCGAGAGCGGTCTCAAAACACATGTGTCGGAAAATGTCCAGTCCATTATCTGGAGCAAATTGCTCGTGAATGTGGCATATAACGGATTGACAGCAGTTACCAGACTTACGAATGGGGGCGCCATACGTACCCGGGAAGGTGAAGACATCCTGGCCAACTTGGTGACCGAAGCCGTAAAGGTTGCCAAAGCAAAGGAAATCCCTTTATTGTATAAGGACCCCGTAGCTGAATGCATCCGATTGGGCAAAGAAGAGATTGGCATGAACACATCTTCTATGCTGACCGATGTGCTCCATCAGCGCAAGACAGAAATAGAAGTGATGAACGGTGCCATTGTTGAAGAAGGAATACACCACGGGATCCCAACCCCATATAACGATATGATGGTCAAATTAATAAAAATTATTGAAAATAGTTATTACAAATCCACGTGAGAACCAGAGGGACAGGCTCATTGGTCCATGTGCTTGTCATGAGAACCAAGGGGACAGTGAGAACCAAGGGGACAGGAACCTCGGTCCAGTTGCGCTTGTCACGGTGGCTACAGTTCTTTTAAAAACCACGTGTCCATTGTATGATGTGTTGAACCATCCAGTGCAGTTTCCAGTCGTTGGAAGCCAAACTGAACGTATAAGCTGTTGGCTGCCTGGAGTATTTCCATGGTTTCAAGATAACAATGCGTATAATACTTCCTCGCAAAGTCTAGTGCTGTTTTCATTAATTCTTTTGACAGCCCCATACCTTGAGCAGCAGGTGCGATATATAGCTTTTGCAGCTCGCAAACTCCCTTCTCTTCCGGGAATGGTGCAATGCCAACGCCGCCAACCACTTCATCTTGTTCATTCACTGCAACCCAGTACTTTGCATAGGGTTGCTGCTTGTAAAATTGTGCCAGATTACGCAGCTGTGGATCAAAATAAGCCGTTCCCGGAATATCTAAACCAACTGATTCCAGGGAGCGCTTAATAATTTGCTCCATAGGTTTATTATCCCTTTCTTCCATCTCCCGAATCTGCATTCATACTACCTCCCATTCATTGGACCAGAGGGACAGGAAAACTGGTCCATTATGTATTGGCCCGCGGTTCCTGTCCCTCTGGACCACCCCATTCAATGGACCACCTGCCCCTTTGGACCACTTTCTATCTCCCGCAGCACTTCTTATACTTTTTGCCGCTTCCGCATGGACATGGATCATTCCGGCCGACTTTCTTTCTGGATTGGAAATCAACGACATTGTCTGTATGACCGGGGGATGAGCGCCAATTTCCTTTTTCCAGCTGATGTACTTCCTTTGCGGTAAATCCTTTTAAAAACCATTGTCTGGTGTTGTTGGACAGGTTGATGAGATGGTCCATAAATAACTTTACATCATCTATTCCTTTCATCTCGAATTGCTGTTGAAGTAAGTGCAGGATATCATTTGGTGATTCTCCAAGTTTAACGCCATGTGCACATTGATCAACAGTCATCTCTGCCTCTTCGCGTGAAACCTTATAATGCTGGGTAATAAATTTTTCGAATTGCTTAAAACTGTTGTTTTGTTCCATGTAGTCCGGCACACCAGCGGCAATTAGTTCTGACTTTGAGAACGGATAATAAGGAATCCCCGGTCGCTTATTCTGTTCGTTCAGTATGTGTTCCGGATTAAAAGCGTCGATATGGGAAAACCCATTCCAATCAGATCTGATTTCTTCATAGTAGTCTTCCGCTTCGTTTATAACCTTGAAAAAATCAAGTGAATCTCCCATTTCAAAGGCTGAATATTTTTTTACCATTTCAATTAACTTTGAATTAGAAAGTACGCCATAGTAGTACAAAAGCCCATGCGTCAGCTTAATCCACTCTGTATTCCTATCAATGGTTGTCTTTATATTTGAATGGTCAATGGATTGAAAAGCTGCCATAAGCTCGTCCGGAATGACCGCAACTTTTTCTCCATTATAACTTCCTGTAAAAACAAGACCATGGTTGCCAAGTTTTTTTAGTGTTTCAAGCGGTAGGTGTTCTGCGTTGACGGATCCGCCTTGGTTAGCAATCTTTTCGATGATACTGAATCTCTCTGTATCTATCGTTAAACATATTTTTTCGAACCTTGATGGGATTACCTGTTGTAAGAGCTGGATCAATTGCTCTTTCTTCAAACTGCTTGCGTTTTTAATGTCCAGTTTTTGACGTATGCTGGTGAGCTCATCCTTCGTCAATCTGGACAACGCGGCATTCAGGCTAATTGGAACCTGGATGTCACGCCAAATACGTTTCCATTCTTTGTTTTCCATATCAGCTCGGGCTTTCTTAGCGCCGTCCAGCGCACTCATCAGATTCTCTTGTAGTTCTTTATTATCAGTCCGATTACTCATATTCATCATCTCCAAACTATCCAGCTGCCTGGTGTTTGTAACCATTCGGAATTGCTCCGGTGCCTAGTACTAATATACTTGTTAATCTTTGTTTTCGTCCAGTCCCGGGCGCTGCTTTACATTCGGCCTGTGCCGCGCGACTTTCCTCAGACCAGAGGGACAGGAAACCTGGTCCACCATATATTGGAAAATGGCCCATGGTTCCTGTCCCTCTGGTTCCCTCATACCATTTCTGCCTAGTCATACCGTGCAACAATCTCTCCATTTTGATCAAGCAGCAGGTTGTCTATTAGTCTGGCCTTGTCAAAGTAAACGGCGGCAGCAAGAATGACCTGCTGATTAATCGTTGTCACAGGTTTTAGGGACGGGTAACTGAGCAGTTCCACATAATCGATTGTTCCTGATAGGTTCTGTTGCATGATTTCTGTTACTGCACGAACAACCTGGTCTGGGTGTTGTTCGCCGTGATGGATGAGCTGTTGTCCATGCTGCAATCCTTTATAAAGCCAAATGGCCTCGTTTCGCTCCTGGTCGGTCAGATTAACATTGCGGCTGCTTTTCGCCAATCCGTCTGCTTCCCGAACTGTTGACAATCCAACTAATTCAATGGGAAAATTTAAATCCTCAATTAAGGCATCCACAACGGCTAGTTGCTGGGCATCTTTTAAGCCGAAATATACTTTGTGCGGACTGACGATATGGAATAGTTTCGTTAATACGGTAAGTACACCTTCAAAATGACCGGGGCGGGAGCGGCCGCATAAGACGTCGGTCCGATCGGTGATTCCTAGTTGAATGAGTGTTGGCTTAGGATACATTTCAGCGGCGGCTGGGATGAACAACACGTCAACGCCTGCTTCCTCTGCCTGACGTGCATCCGCCTGTTCATCTCTTGGATACCTTTCATAATCTTCATTGGGGCCGAACTGTAATGGATTAACAAAGATACTGGCCACGACGATATCATTTTCCTTACTCGCTTCCCGCATCAGACTTAGATGTCCTTCATGCAGATACCCCATGGTAGGTACGAAACCAATCTGCTTCTTTTGCAACCTGTAATCGCTCATTAATTGTTTCATATCCGGAATCGAACGGATGACCTTCATGTTATCTCTCCTCACTCAGTGTCAGGTAATGAATCATGGCTCTTAGCCAAAAAGGAATGGGCGTCAGTAGGAAACTTTTCCTGTTTTACATCCGACATGTACGCTTTCAACGCTTCTGTCCCATGATCATTAAAATCCGCATAAGACTTCACGAATTTTGGTAGACGGTCGACACCGTATTTTAGAATATCGTGATAGACAAGCACTTGGCCGTCACAATCCACACCCGCCCCAATTCCGATGGTAGGGATGCTGATAGATTGACTCACCATTGCTGCAAGTTGTTTCGGAACGCATTCTAAAACAAGCGCAGCAGCTCCATGCTCGGCCACTTTTTTAGCGTCATCGAGCAGCTTTTGTCCAGCGTCTTTATCTTTTCCCTGTACTTTAAACCCGCCCAGCACATTGACGGACTGGGGTGTTAATCCTATATGTGCAATAACCGGGATTCCCGCTTCTGTTAAGCGCCGGATGAGAATAAGGATGTCGTCGGATGCGCCCTCAACTTTCAAACTTTGCGCGTTCGTTTCCTGAAAAAGCTTTTTCGCATTCCTTAATGAGTCCTCAAGTGAGATATGATAAGACATGAAAGGCATGTCCACCGCAGTGAATGTATTCGGTGCGCCGCGTTTGACTGCCTTTGCGTGGTGGATCATATCTTCCAGCTGGACTTCAACAGTAGACTCATAACCGAGCACCACCATTCCCAGCGAGTCACCAACGAGAATCATATCCATTCCGGCTTGCTCCGCCTGTTTGGCAGAAGGGTAATCATATGCTGTAACCATCGAAATCTTTTCCTTGTTTGCTTTCATATGTTTCAAATCTAGTATACTGAGCATTAAAATCCCTCTCCGTTTATATGATTCAGAACTATTTGATATTGATTATTATACAAAAAAGGGGGGCAAATGTATATAGGAAAAAGCGATGCAGTAACAGTCCTTGAGTCGAAGCGCTAGTTAAACAATTAGAAAAAGTATGTTATTATAACATGTGAAGTGTGCTTCAAACATGGGGGTGTAACCTCTATTTAATGCACTTACAAAATGAAGAAAGTGGGAGTAATTATTAGTTCTGCAAGTCTTGCAAGAAAATTAGTTTGGTTAAGCGTGACCCTTATGCTAGTGTTATCGGCTTGCGATGGGGATCAGAAGCAGGAAAGCAAAAGCAATCAGGAAAGTCAAAATGAAGACGAGCAAAAAACAATTTCCATCGGGTTAGACCCTTATGATTATGCAACGGTTCCGGCATATCTTTCTAAGGAGATTTTGGAACAAGTTGGGTATGAAGTGGAGATTGAGGAGGGGCAAGTTGGCATATTGTATGAAGCATTGTCCAACGAGGGTATTGATGCATTTATTGATATCTGGTCGCCCAATCTGCACAGCTCCTATTTAAAGAAATATAAAAATGATTTCGAAGTAGCGGGTACACTTTACTCTGAGATGCCGCTTGGCGTAGCTGTCCCAACCTATATGGAAGATGTGAATGCTATTCCGGATTTGAAAAAGTATCAGGACAAATTTGATGGGCAGGTATATGCCATCGATCCGGGAAGCGGGATGGCACAAACGACCAAGAAGATGGTAGAAGCCTACAACATGCAGGATTTTGAGATTAAAAACAGCAGTACTGCCGCGATGCTTGCTCAAGCCGAAAGTACTATGGCTGATAAAGGTGGCGTTGTTTTTAACGCCTGGCGTCCGCACCCGATGTTTACTAGATTGGATATCAAATTTCTGGATGATCCTAAAAATGTTTGGAAATTGGATGATGTTCAAATTGGCGTTACAGACGACTTAAAAGAACAGTCACCTACAGCTTATACACTGTTTTCCAATATGAAGCTGACGCTGGATATGGTTGAAAAATGGCAAATCGGCCTTTCAGAAGAAAAAGAACCGGAAGAATTAGCTAAAGCCTGGGTGAAGAACCATCAGGATAAGGTGGATAAATGGCTAGAGAAATAGTGATGCAGCAGCCGCGTCCAAGTTAGAGGATAGCGGCTGCTGTTATTAACGGTGGGTGATTTGGCTATTTCGTTGTAACGACGATCTATAATACGTTAGTAATTGACACTACACTGCAATTAATTCAATAATTAAAAATTGTCTGATGAAGTGAGTAGTGGTAACATTAAAAATAACAATCACCGTTTCGACGTAATGTAGGGAAAACATAGGGAGGTAGGGCTTTATGAAAGCATTATATTTATCTGGTACAGCATTTGATATTGGAAAACAACATGGAACACAAGCCAAGGAAGAGGTTCACCACAGCTTGGATTCTTATGAAAGGTTGTTTTGGTATGAAGCAAATATGAAATGGAAGCATGCGATTGAATTAGGAAAGTTGCATCTTGATTACATCGAAAAGACAAATATTGCTCTTTTGGATGAAATGGAAGGGATTGCAAAAGGAGCTTCCGTCAGTTTTCATGATATTTTAGCTTTAAATGCCAGAAGTGAAATAGCTTTAACCAATAATAAAAGTGACGGCTGTACAAGTGTGGCATTAATGCCTACGATAGCAGAAAGTGCATTTTTAGGACAGACTTGGGATTGGCGAGCATCTCAATCAAAAAGCTTGATCTTCACTAATATTAAGCAAAATGATGCACCTGAGATCAATATGGTGACTGAAGGTGGGATCATTGGGAAAATTGGCTTAAACGCTTACGGATTAGGGGTTTGTTTGAATGCGTTACGTGCCAATATGAAGTCGAATAAATTGCCGGTTCATTTAGGCTTAAGAGAGATTCTTAATTCAATAGATCTGAATGAGGCACTTGAAAAAATAAGGGATCAAAAAATAGCTTCTTCTGCAAATTTCTTAATTGCTCAATGCGATAAATCGGGCGCAAAGGCAACCAATGTCGAAATATCCCCTGTTGGAGAAGACAGAAAAACAACGCGAGATAACTTTTTATATCACACGAATCACTTTTGTTCAGCAAGACTTGTCGATCAAATAGGAAAAGAAAAACTGAATACAACAGAAAATACATTTTACAGAGCTAGTAGGATTAAAAAGCTGATAAATAATACAATTAATGATAAAAAGATTATTACTACAGATATAATTAGACAATGGTTTTCTGATCATGAACATTATCCGAATTCGATTTGCAGGCATATGGAAGAGGATTCATCAGAATATACAAGTACGGTTACAGCCTTTTCTATCATTATGGATTTGAACAAACATAACTTGTATCTCATGGAAGGGCAGGCTTGCAATCCTAGCGAAATAGCTAATTTCCATTTTAATTGAGTAAAAAAGGGGCCCTGGACGTATAACCAGAGCCTCTTCGTTTCAGTTAAATTTTTTACTTTCCGTTGTATTACGCAATACTTCATCCAAATTCACATCAAAGCCAATTCCCGGTTTATCCGGCACCGTAAGTAGTCCATTCTCCACAACCACTTCCGGATCTATAATATCTTTATGCCAATATCTAGCGGACGATGCCGTATCACCTGGCAGGGTGAAGTTGGCTAGAGAGGTGATTGCAATATTATGTGCCCGTCCCACACCTGATTCCAGCATTCCACCACACCACATAGGGATATTTTCTTGTTTACATAGGTCATGGATTTTTTTAGCTTCGGTTAAGCCACCAACCCTGCCGACTTTTAAATTAATAATTTTTCCACTGCCGATTTCAACCGCTTTTCTGGCATCTTCATAAGAGTGGATACTTTCATCGAGACAAATCGGTGTTTCCATTTCTTTTTGCAACTTTGCGTGATCGATCAGGTCACCGGCTGTTAGCGGCTGTTCAATCATCATTAGATTAAATCTATCCATTTCTTTCAATGTCGGAATATCATCTAAGGTATAGGCTGAATTTGCATCTACCATTAATGGGATATCCGGGAATTGTTTCCTAACCTCTGCAAGAACATTTACATCTTTTCCTGGTTTAATCTTAATTTTAATTCTTTTATATCCTTCTTCTGTTTTTTGTTTAATATTGTTTAGCAAGGTATGAATATCTTCTTCAATTCCCAGACTTACCCCGACTTCAATAGTTGACTTAACGCCGCCCAAAGCTTCGGCTAAGGTCATATCTTTTGATTTAGCATATAAGTCCCAAACTGCAGCTTCTAATGCTGATTTGGCCAAGTGATTGCGCTTGTATGCTTTAAACCTGTCTTGTAGTTCGTCTGGATGCTCAATTTTAGTCTTTAAAACAGCAGGTATAAGGAATTTTTCAAGCATCATCCAGCTTGCGTCTGTAAACTCCTCAATGTATAAAGGGCGTTCTGTTGTTACGCATTCACCCCAGCCAGACAAATCATTTTCATTTTTTACTTCCACCAGTATAAATTTTCGGTTTTGTTCCGTTCCGAAGCTAGTGGTAAATGGATTTCTCATTTTCATGGTTATTTTATATAAGTTGATTTCTTTAATATACACGTTTAACTATCTCCTTTTACATTGGTCCCCAATTAATTAACACGGCAATTGATAAGTAAATCATGCCAATGACATACCAAATTAATGCTAGTGGAATTGCGAATTTGATCCATTTTGTCCAAGGGATTCCTGCAATTGCCAAGTTCGCCATCAAAACTCCCGATAGAGGTGTAATCATGTTTGTGAATCCGTCCCCCATTGAGTATGCTTGAACCGCAACTTGACGCGGAATTTCCATGATATCAGCAAGAGGTGTCATAATTGGCATCACAATTGCGGCCTGTCCACTTCCTGAAGAAACGATCAGATTGAATATTCCATTCCCTATAAAGAGTGCGATTGCACCGGCTACACTTGAAAAGGACCCCATTGCAACAGACATGCCTTGGACTATTGTATCCAATACCATGCTGTTTTCCAGGATGACAACAATGGATCTTGCCATACCAATGATTAAAGCTCCATAGACAACCCCCTTACAACCATTCATGAATTCTGAAACCATCGTATTGGATCCCATCCTAGTTACAATTGCTGTCACTATAGCGATGGCAATGAAAACACCGGCCATTTCATTGATGGACCAACCCAGCTGGAAAACACCGAAGACGTAAGTGCCAATGCCAAGCCCTAGGATGACCAGTACTAGTTTCTGCGTGTTTGTTAATACTGACGATACTTCGTCCATATTCTTCTCTTCAAGCTTTGGAAATCTATTTTCTTTAAGAATACTATTCTCAGGGTTTTTCTTCACTTTGTTAGAGTACCAAGTAATATACAAGATGGAAGAAGTTAATATCGTTAAATAGATAAGAATACGGTATCCTAGTCCTGAGAATAAAGGAAGTTCAGCAATTTGCTGAGCAAAACCAGTTGTTAATGGATCTAAAAAGCCAATTGAGAATCCGGAATAGGCACCAAGATAAATGATTGCGACTCCAACAATAGCATCCATTTTCATTGCTCTAGCAAGAACAATGCCAATTGGAATAAAGGCAATAACAGCGTTGACGACAATACCGAGACCGCCAAAAATGGAAAATACGATTGCTACCATTGTTATAAGAAGCCACTCTTTATTCTTCGTTTTATTTATTGTTTTCATAATCATTGTGTCAATTGCACCAGTACTTTCAATAACGGAGAAAGCACCGCCAATAATCAATACCAAAAATATTATGCTTGCTCCCCCGATTAATCCTTCCTGAATGGATCTAAATACCTCGATGACACTGGCTGGCTGTTGTTCAATCTGTTCAAAACTGCCTGGAATGACGACAGAGGTACCATTTTCGGATGTCTCTCGATCAAACGATCCTGCTGGAATGATGTACGTTGCAATTGCGGCAAGAAGCAATATGACGAACAAAATAACATAGGCATCAGGCAGTTCGAATTTTTTCTTTTTCTTTGGATTTTCGTTTACTTCCATATTTGAATCCTGCAATGGTTCATTACCCATTTGTTTCCCTCCCATAGAAAATTATTTTTGAAAATTAAAAGTTGAAACAAATTATAATATAGTTTATACTTCAAATCAAGATAGAATAATGTAAAAACTTCAAAAAGTGGTGAAATGATGTGGAGCCAAGTTTTATAGAAGAAACAAATAAACACTTTTCGACGCTGACAAAAGGGCTTAGGAAAGTGGGGGACTATTTGTTATCGGATCCGATGATTTTTGCTATACATCCTGCCAAAAAGGTAGGTCAAATTATTGGTGTGAGTGAAACTACTGTTCTTCGTTTTTGCAATACGATTGGATACACAAGTTACAACATTCTGCAAAAAGATGTTCGAAAATATTTATTGGATCTAAATCAAAGACCAATAGATGGGTTGGAGGAAAATATAGAAACCAATAATCTTGCTGAGAGCATGAAAGTAGATATCAACAACCTAAAGGGAACGATTGAACACCTGTATTTGGAAGAGATAGAAAATGCTATAGAAACAATAATTGATAGTGAGCGTATAACTGTTGCTGGTTACTATCAATCATTCACTTTTGCCCATTGGCTGTATTTTAACTTGAATTATGTACTAGGGAACGTATCGTTATACAGACCTGAAAATGATGCGGGAATTCTGGATATATTACCCAAAAAATCTTGTGTTATTATCTTTTCCTATTACCGGTATGCCCTTGATACAATTAGGCTAGCGGAAGAGGCAAAAAATAAAAATATTAAAGTTATAGCCATAACCGATTCGCGCGTGTCACCAATTGTTAAATATGCTGATACTGTATTAACGATTAATATAAGCAATAAATCATTGATTAATAAAGGCCCGATTACGCTAAGTCTTATTAATGCTTTGTTAAATGAAGTTATTCAGCGGGTAAAAGAGCGGGGAAAGATAAGGTTTACATATAAATATTTAATAAAGGATGGCGAAGATTAATGAGTAACAAAACAATTGAAAAAAAGATTACAGCTACTTTCCAATATCTGCATGAGAATGCTGAAATTAGCTGGGAAGAAGTTCAGACCACGAAGTATATTGAGGGAATATTAAGAGAAAGTGGATGTGTTGTCAGGACTTTCGATGATTGTACAGGAGTGATAGGGGACTATGGTAACTTTAATGGTGATTTGCCAATAGTTGCTGTACGTGCCGATATTGATGCCCTATGGCAAGAAGTGGACGGGGTTTTTCAGGCAAATCATTCATGCGGTCATGACGCACATATGTCTATGGTATTAGGGTTATTATGGCGGTTAGAACAAGAAAAAGACTTGGCGGATAAGGTAGCTGTGAGATTTATTTTTCAGCCGGCAGAGGAAAAAGGTGCCGGAGCATTAAAGATGGTTGAAAAAAGAGTTGTAGATGATGTTGATTATTTGTTCGGAATACATTTGCGACCTGTGCAGGAAACAGAAATGGGACACGCTTCTCCGGTCATCGTACATGGAGCAACTAAAACATACAAAGGGATAATTAAAGGTGAAGATGCCCATGGAGCACGCCCTCATCTTAACCATAATGCCATCGAAATTGGTACCCAGTTAGTAAATATGATCAGACAAATTCACATTGATCCGCTTGTTCCTCATTCAGTCAAAATGACGGCTTTGCAGTCTGGAGGGGAAAGCGCGAATATTATTCCTGGCAAAGCAACTTTTTCACTGGATTTGAGAGCTCAAACAAATGAAGCAATGGAGAAGTTGGATTCAAAAGTTAATCACATTATCGATACGCTTAAAAATCTGTACGAAACAGATATAGAACTTAAAAGTACAGGAGAAATAGCTGCTGCTAAATTAAATAGTGATGCCATCGAAATTATGGGAACGGCTATAGAAGATAGTCTTGGAAGAGAGGGGGTTGACGAGCCGTTACAAACGCCCGGCGGTGATGACTTTCATTATTATACTATTAAAAAGCCTTCTCTAAAAGCAACCATGCTTGGTTTAGGATGTGACTTGAAGCCGGGACTCCACCACCCGAAAATGGCCTTTGACAAAAAAGCACTGTTAAATGGAACTGATATTTTGTATAAGGCTGTTAAAAACGTATATTCCTTATAAATGAACCCGGTGGAGAAGAATACTAGCTAAAAGGCGAAATCAAAGTATAAATTGTTGAACGATAAACCTGGGGGGGATAAATGACCCTAGGGTTATTTTGTTTAATTGAAACATTATTTCAATCCCACCTTCAATAACAAAAGAATACTAGCATTGCTCCTGTAATAATATAGTAAAAAGGGAAGGTACCGGTGAGAAAAATGGTCCACATGGATAGGGGGAGTCCCTTGCATGATGGCGTTTGCTAAGGTTCCTTTCAATGGTGGTGTCGTCTTAGATTATTATTCTCATATTATTCACAGATGGGGGTTAAGCAATGACAGAAGAAACGGGTTTTGTTTGTGATGAAAGTTATTTTTGGCACCAGACCGGAAACGGCGCGTTAAATATCCGCTCTGGCGGCTGGGTTCAACCGGACACACATGCGGAAAATCCGGAATCGAAGCGGCGTGTCAAAAATTTACTGGAACGCAGCAAATTTATGAATGAGTTAAAGCCAATAGAACCGAGATCGGCAACCGCAAAAGAAATCGAATTGGTTCATCGCGCGAATTATATAAAGGAAGTTCGACAGTTAAGTGAGGCAGGCGGTGGGGATGCCGGTATTCATGCGATTGTTGGTCCGGATTCTTATGAGATTGCTTTGAAGTCAGCAGGAGGCGCGTTAACGGCTGTGGATGCGGTGATGAACGATACGGTGAAAACGGCATATGCGCTTGTCCGGCCGCCGGGTCATCATGCCGAACCTGGAGAAGGGGCTGGCTTTTGCCTCTTTAATAATGTAGCAATTGCAGCAAAATATGCACGTGAAACATATGGGCTGAAGCGGATCCTGATTTTGGATTGGGATGTGCATCATGGCAATGGTACCGAAACAGCTTTTTATCATGATCCTGACGTATTATTTATTTCGATACATCAAGAAAATATTTTTCCAAAAGGTCGGGGATCGATGACGGATGTTGGTGAAGGTGAGGGAGAAGGCAGGAATGTAAATATTGAATTGCCGGCTGGTACAGGAGATGAAGGATACCTTTATGCCTTTGATCATATGATTGCGCCCATCGTTGATCAATTTCAACCAGAATTGATTCTCGTTTCCGCAGGCCAGGATGCCAGTCGTTTTGACCCATTAGGCCGGATGCTTGTGACCGCGGCAGGCTATTACGAGATGGCTAAAAGGGTAAAATCATTAGCTGCTAAACATTGTCACGGACGTGTTGTTGCTTGTCACGAAGGCGGGTATAGCACGGCCTATGTCCCTTTTTGTACGTTACGCGTGCTGGAAGCATTACGAGGCAAACGTAGTCAAGTTGATGATCCGTTTGACCAAGGGTATCATGAAGGTCCGATTTATCCGCATCAAAAGGAAGCCGTGCAGCGAGCGATTGACTTGCAATCGACGTATTGGGAGCTTTTTTGACCCCGGTAATTTTAAAGAACGTAATATTTTTTATCGGCGTACTAGCTTGTTAATTTTGCCTATACGCTATTTATAATGCATATAAAAAACTTATGTGATATAATGTTCTAATAATTACTACTGTTTATTCTATTCTTTAAACAGGAGGGTGAATCCTTACATTGAATAAGACCATCCTTAGCAAGATGCGATCTATTTTTGCAGTTCCCAAGAACATAGGAGAAGATACGTTTACAAAAAAGATTATCGATTACCAGGATCAGTATCTATTTTTGACTGAGAACAATCAATTACATTCCTATGTTGACTTAAAGCAACTAAAGACCGGGGATAAGGAATATTCAAATTTACATATTGATCAAATAGTTTCAAACGCGGTTTCTATTGATAAACTTGGGGTGTTTAAATCTGAACAAACTCTTTCTTTATCGTTTATTTTTAAAGCCTTAGGAGAACCTATTGTTTTAGTGAAAGATAAAAACAACGAGATTATAGGATATCTAAGAAGAGAAGACATGTTGGCTTGTATGTTTCGTGAGGAAACACGAAATATTAATATTTTACGCATGTTATTAGCTTCGATACCGATGGGATTATTTGTAGTGGATGAAGATTGTAAAATTGTTAATTACAATGAATCCGGATTAGAAATGATTCGATCTACAGAAGATTTGGTAATGGGAAAAGATGCAAGAAATATATTTCATGAAGAGCATATTAATGAAATTTTTGCTACAGGTAAGACTATCTTAAACCAAATTCGTATAACAGATAAAATGGCTGTGCTGGTTGACTACAGTCCTATAGAAACAACAAGTGGCAGTGTTGATGGTGCTATTATTATTATTCAGGATTTGCCAGCGGTTGAAAAAATGTCTATGGAGATAGAAAATGTAAAAAACCTAAATAACGATATGAACGCTATTTTGTCAACGATCTATGATGAACTAGTGGTTATAGATCGAACAGGTGAAATATTACGTCATAGTGAAAACTATAACTTTGATTTCTGGGATAGTGAATTGAATGAATTAGTAGGAAAAAATATATTTGATATGGAGGAGAAAGGAAATATATCACCATCTATAACCAAATTAGTTTTAGAAAGAAAGCAAAAGGTTTCCCGTGTTCAAGAAGGAAAAAATGGTAAAAAAGTGCTTGCTGTCGGCAATCCTATCTTTAATGAAGCTGGAGAGATGCAAAGAGTTGTTGTAGCTTCCCGGGATATTACTGAAAACACAAAATTAAAGACAGAGCTTAAACAGACAAAAGAAATGACAAAGAAGTACAAAGAGGAACTTAATCGTTTAAAGAATAAAACTGACGAATCACCTCACGAAATTATTTATTGCAGTTCTAAAATGAAGCAGATTGTTAATCAGATAGAAAAGGTGGCGAGATTTTCATCTACTGTGTTAATTCAAGGTGAATCAGGTGTAGGAAAAGAAATGATTGCTCGTGAAATCCATTGTAAAAGTGATCGTTTTAATAAGCCTTTCTTAACGCTTAATTGTGGTTCAATTCCGGAAAATTTACTAGAAAGTGAATTATTCGGCTATACAAAAGGCGCCTTTACCGGAGCGAATGAAAAAGGAAAAAAGGGATACTTTGAACAGGCGGATGGGGGAGTTTTGTTTTTAGATGAAATTGGGGATATGCCGTTATCTCTGCAAGTAAAACTGTTAAGAGTTCTTCAGGAAGGTGAAGTTGTTCCAATCGGAAGTGTTACCGCTACCACAGTTGATGTTCAGATTATAGCAGCCACAAATAAGGATCTAAACGATATGGTTGAGAAAGGTACCTTCCGGGAGGATTTATTTTACCGTATTCATGTCATACCAATACATGTTCCACCTTTAAATGAAAGGTCAGAGGATATTCCATTACTAGCATACCATACATTACAAAAACTAAATCAGCGATACAATAAAAAATGTTATTTTTCTCCAGACGCATTAACCTTACTGGAAAGCTATTCATGGCCTGGTAATATCCGTGAGTTACAAAATTTTGTTGAACGACTATTTGTGACGACGGAAGACAATGTAATAAGTGCAGCATCCGTTGATCAAATTTTGTCATTAGTGTCTAAAAACAAAACAAAACCCGTGATCAGTGAAGTAATACCTCTCCAAAAAGCTAAAGAGGATGTTGAGAACCAGCTTATTCGTTTAGCGATGGAGAAATACGGAACAACAATTAAGGCAGCTGAAGCTTTGAATATTAGCCAATCAGCAGTCAGTCGTAAGTATCATAAACTCTTACATACAAATGAATAAAAGAAATAAAAAGCAGCTTACTTATAAATTAGTGAGCTGCTTTTTGTGTGTAAAGTAACGACGACAAACATTTCTTGTTTCCATACATTACTTTTGCAATTATGAATATTTTCATAGGTTGTATGCAATTAAGTATAGAATATTTTGATTTCGGTGAAATAATTAGATGTATAAAGTTCTTTATAAACTTTGAATGTATGGTCTACATTAGGGCTTCAACCATTTTTTATGGCTCATTTTTTATCAATGTGGATATTGGCATATAAGTTGCATTATAAAGAAAGAAGAAGCTATTAATATATAGGAGGTTTTTAACAATGACAGAGAAACAAAATGTGATAAGCCCCAAAACAAAAGAGGAGCTAGTTGAATTAGATAAACGGTACTTTATTCATCCAACTTCAGTCCCTAAAAAGGCAGCTGAAGATGGACCTGATATTATTTTTTCTGAAGGTAACGGTATTTATGTTAATAATATGGAAGGCGAACCATATATTGATGGGATGTCGATGCTATGGAACGTGAATATTGGGCATGGTCAAAGAGAATTGGCAGAGGTGCGAGCGAGCAAATGATGAAAATTGCTTATTCATCAGCATTCAAAGGTTTTTCAAATGAACCAGCTATTAAACTAGCAGAGAAATTAGCATCAATGGCACCCGGAGATTTAAATTCAGTCTTTTTCACATCAGGTGGATCTGAATCAAATGACACCGCTTTCAAATTATCGCGGTTTTACTGGGAATTAAAAGGTCAGCCAAAGAAGAAAAAAGTAATTGGAATGAGAGCTGGATATCATGGAGTAACACAAGCATCTCAAAGCGCGACTGGAATTCTTGCAACGCATATTTTTGCTGGATCAAATATAAAAGGATTTTACCATGCAACTCCGCATTTAACAAATTGTGAATTAGGTGATAAAAACGACCCGGATTACGAAAACTCTATAAGATCCCTTATCGAACAAGAAGGCTCAGATACAATTTCCGCAGTAATTATGGAACCTGTGCAGGGAGCGGGTGGCGTAAATATGCCTCCTGAAGGGTATATCGAAGCTGTTAGAAAACTTTGTGATGAGTTTAATATTTTATTTATAGCTGATGAGGTTATTTGTGGCTTTGGGCGCACCGGAAAAATGTTTGGCGTAGAGAATTGGAACGTCATACCTGACATGATGTGTATGGCAAAAGGTATTACTAGCGGTTATTCGCAGCTTGGTGGCGTTATGATTAGTGACAAAATTCGAGAAGTCATTATCAATTATGAAGATGTTATGTCTCATGGTTTTACCTATAGCGGACACCCAACAGCATGTGCAGTTGCACTGAAAAATATTGAAATTATCGAACGTGACGGTCTATTGAACAACGTCAAAGAAATGGAAGAAGAATTACGGAAAGGGCTTGCATACCTAGAAAAGAAGCATGACATTGTGAGAAATTGTCGCACTCTTGGATTGCTTTCAGCATTTGAACTATATAATCCTGAAACAGGAAAAAGTTTCGATTCATCCTTGCAAGCGGCGGCTACGGTTGTTAATGAATGTTTTGATCGTAAACTTATTCTCAGGAATATTGGCGATTTTAAAGTTGCAATCGCACCGCCTTTCGTAATTAACCAACAGGAGATTAAAAACATGATTGATATTATTGATGAGTCACTTACTGTTTTTGAAAATTCACTTTAAAGAAAGCATGTTCAAAAAGACACATAAACTGGTGGTCTTTTTGAACATGACCATACCGAAGAAGACATAAAGAGATCATAACCCAAGAAAGTCACCAACTTGGTAAGGGGGAAAAAGAGATGTCGGATATAGAAGTGGCCAGTGAACATATGGACATCCAGAGGATCAAACCAGAAGACATTGATGAGGTTACTATATTGTCAAGAAAATGTTTTGGTCCCGATATGGCGTTAACGCGTGAAAACTTTGCAAATCAACTAAAGACTTTTCCGGAGGGCCAAGTGTGTCTCCGGTATAAAGGCAAAATTGTAGGCTCAGCTTCAAGTTTAATTATAAATTTTGATGATTACGGTGAAAACCACTCTTATACTGAAATATCTGATGATGGTAATATTCAGAATCATAATCCGAATGGAGAGAATTTATATGGTATAGAAGTTGGAGTGGATCCGGATTTTAGAGGGATGAAAATTGGTAAATATCTGTATATGGCAAGGAGGGAAATTTGTAAGGAATTAAATTTAAAAAGCATTATCATTGGTGGCCGCATCCCTAATTATTATAAATATGCAGACCAATTAACGCCAGATGAGTACGCCTCTGAAGTTATTCATGGAAGAATTTATGATCCTGTTCTTACCTTTCAGTATAATAATGGTTTTCAATTAAGGAAAGTGATGCGTAATTATTTGAAGGATGACAATGCGTCTTTAACGAACGCAACGTTAATGGAGTGGCATAATCCATCTTTTGCATAAAAGCCTGAAGAGAATTTATTTAAACTATGCAGACTTTTTGTATTTCCTCACAACTCTATATTATCGACTGAATATATTAGGTCAATATTAATAAAAATTTGATACTTAACGCAATTGGAGGGAGTAAGTACTCTCTCCTAGTAAGGAAAAACAGCGATTGAAAGCGATTACAACATTAAAGAGAGAAAATACCAATAAGCCTTAAAGAGATATGGTTCCGACGGTTTTGATTAATGACGGCTTTGATTAATGATAGAAAAGGAGAAATGCTAATGTCGGAAAAAACAACTCTCAAACGTTCATTAGGACTCTGGTCAATTGTTGCTCTTGGATTAGGTTATATGACACCAACTGTTGTGTTTGACACGTTTGGCATTGTGTCAAAGCAAACAAATGGTGTTGTTCCCCTAGCCTACATTGTTGCTTTAGGTGTGATGTTATTTACGGCTATTAGTTATGGGAAGATGGTACAAATCTTTCCCAGTGCAGGTTCAGCTTATACGTATACACGCGAAACCATGAATCCTACCTTAGGTTTTATGGTAGGCTGGGCATCGTTATTGGATTATTTGCTCCTCCCGATGGTTAATGCGTTAATTATCCGGATATATCTTGTTTCGTTGTTTCCCAATGTGCCAGCTTGGGTTTGGGTGGTTAGCTATGTTGCAATTGTAACAGCAGTTAATGTATGGAGTATGGGTAAGACATCTAATTTTAATATGATTCTTGTTGTTTACGGGGTTATTTTAATTGGTGCGTTCATTGTACTTGCTTGGATGAAATTGTCCCAGGGAATGGGTCAGGGAACCATCTTTACCACTCAACCTTTATTTCATGAAGGGGTGGAATTATCAGCAGTTTTTACGGGGGCAACCGTAGTCGCTTTCTCGTTTATTGGATTTGATGCCATAACAATGTATACCGAGGAAGCTATTGATGAAAAAACGGTACCAAAGGCTATTATATTAACAGTTCTCATCGGTGGTGTCATCTTTTTCGTGGGCGGCTATTTTGCACAAGCGTTATTTCCCGATGTTTCGAATTTCAATGTGACTGATGATACATTGCCTGAAATTGGTTTATATACAGGTGGAGAGATTTTTAAAATAATCTTTGTTTCTAGTGGGTTTGCGCTTACCGCTGCTTCTGGCTTAGCCTCACATGCAAGTGTATCCCGTCTTTTATACGTTATGGGTAGAAATGGAGTACTTCCACGAAAAATGTTTGGTTACGTTCACCCGCGATTTCGGACGCCAGCGTTTAATGTGATATTAGTTGGTATAGTGTCGTTACTAGCCATAGGCCCAGATCTTGAGTTAATTTCCGCTGTAATTAATTTCGGTGCGTTAATCGCTTTTACGTTTGTTAATTTATCCGTTATTGCTTATTTCATATTCATGCAAAAAAGATATAAGTCTGCTCAAGATATATTCAAATACTTAATAATGCCAATTATAGGGGCTGGACTAACTGGTATTTTGTGGTCTTTCTTGCATAAAGATGCTTTAATAGGTGGAATTGTTTGGTTGATAGTCGGGTTAGTTTACTTGTTATTTATTACTAAATTCTTCAGTGTAGGAATTCCGGATATGGAAAATGAAGATGAAGTAAGTTAATAAGATTCTGGATTATAAATTGAAAATTTAAAAGAATGAATGGAGATAATTAATGCAGAATTCATTGATACAAAAATGTCCTTGGGATAGAGTTCATGTATTTAGGTGCTTTCGTAAGTGTTACAGTATTCTTTCGTGCATAATTTTAATGCTAAATTGAATAAAGATGTTACCTTTTAATTCTTAAATTTATCGTCAATTGTCAGCATGTCCATTAAAATCATGTTGTCGCCTTTGTTATGAAGGTGTTTCATAAATAATTTATTTTGGTGTGTTGATATTGGCACAAATTTTGCAATGTTACTAATAGTACTTCATTAAACATAGAAATGGGATTGTGAGATAAAACAACTAGGTTATTACATTCCTACCGTGGTTTTAATAGCCAAGATTGAAGTGGAAATAATAAGGACTAAGGAGAAGCGCTTCAAAGTTATTAGTACTAAATTGTAAATTACCAAAAAAGGGTGAAGGAAATGAAAGTATTAAATTTAAATGGTAATCCCAAGGAAATTGGCCGCCAGCATGGAGAACAAGGAAAGTCCGAAATTAGCCAAAGTATCGAAACTTACGAACGACTTTTTTATGATTATCAAGGTATTGACTGGGGTCAGGTTAAAGAGCGGGCAAAAATTCATATACCGGCAATCGAATCATTTGATCCTGCTCTACTCGAAGAAATAGATGGAATTGCCATAGGTTCTGGTCTATCGTTTGAAGATGTATTGGCATTGAATGCACGAAGCGAAATTGCACTTACGGGGGACGCTCATACGTCGTTTAGTGACGGGTGCACAAGTATTACAACGTGCAGCCCACTTACGGTTGACACAATCATCGGACAGAATTGGGACTGGAAAGGCGCACAAAAAAATAGTTTGCTTATGCTAAACATTGAACGTGACGATCGACCAAATATTCTAATGGTGACAGAAGGGGGAATCATTGGAAAAATAGGCTGTAATGAACATGCTGTGGGTGTCGGATTGAATGCACTTCATTCTAGTAAAAAATCAGATGGGGTACCGATTCATTTGGGACTTCGCTCCGTTTTAGATTCAACATCTCTTCATGAAGCGATGGCAAAAATTCAAGAAGGACAAATGGCTTCTGCTGCGAATTTTATGATTGGGTACAGTGAAGGCGAAAATCGTGGAATGGCGTTTCATGTGGAAGTTTCACCATTTGGAATCGAAATCATAAACGATAAGAATTCCCATGGTGTGCATACAAACCATATTTGTTCACAAGAAATTCAAATGAAAGTCGGGGATGCAAATAATTTGCGTTACAGTGACTCGGAAATTCGCAAGCGTAGAGCAGAGCAGTTACTTGCGCAGGCGATTAAAACAAACACAGAAATTACCGAAGAAACTTTTCAATCATGGCTAGGTGATACATTTAACGCACCGAACTCAATTAATCATTATGTGAATAAACAGGCACCAACACACAGACAAATTGAGACGGTTTTCAGTATTGTAATGAACTTAACGACAAATTGCATTTATGTCAGTAATGGTATGCCTGCGCACACCCCATTTGAAAAATATTCGGTAAAACAGCAGAGCAGAGAAAAAGTTTAGTTATTTGAATCAAATTCTTAAGTGCTGATTTTTGCAAAAATATACGAACTTTTGTTAGTGATTAGGGCTTGATTGCTCGTATTTATCAACGTTAGTTGTCCGTAATGAAAGGTGACCGACTCCTGCGGGAAAAGCATGTGTCTAAAAACCCCGCAGGAAGTGGTTTTCTTCCGAGGAGGCTGAAGCCACGCCCGCGGAAAGCGTGTCACCTTTCATGCAGGACGACGGTAGCATGAATGAAAGTATAAAGTTCGTGTTTTACTTACCTACTGAAGACTAAATATCTTTTAAACAACTATTTTGTTTGAACTAGGAGGATTTATAAATGTATATTAATGGAAAATGGCTGGAAACTGATAAAACGGAAACGATTATTAATCCGGCAACAAAAGAAGAAACTGGCGTTGTATTTGTTGGTGGAGAGAAAGAAGCAGAAGAGGCCATTCAAGCGGCACAACACGCATTTAAATCATGGAGTGCACTTTCCGGAAATGAACGCGGTAAAATTTTAATAAACGTAGCAAAGGAACTAGTAAATAAACAAAACGAAATAGCGGAGACAATCACGAAAGAAATGGGGAAACCAATCACAGATGCACGTCGAGAGGTGACATCTGCAGCGGCATACCTTGAATGGTACGGCGAGGAGGCAAAACGCGTATATGGAGAAGTACTCCCCGCACTTGATACGAAAAAACAATTGATGGTACTTCGTCAGCCCATTGGAGTTGTTGGAGCAATTACACCATGGAATTTCCCTGTATCAATGATCACACGTAAGCTGGGGCCGGCTTTAGCTGCCGGATGTACCGGTGTGTTGAAACCCGCTCCGTCGACACCAATGTGTGCAATGGAGGTGTTCAAATGTTTTGAAAGTGGAGGTCTGCCAGCAGGAGTTGCAAACCTCGTCGTTGGTGAAGCTGAAGCAATCGGAAAGGAGATGACAAGTAATCCAATTGTTAAAAAGATAACTTTTACAGGTTCAACAAATGTTGGAAAACTATTAATGCGTAATGCTGCAGAGCATGTTCAAAAGGTATCGATGGAGCTAGGAGGGCATGCCCCGTTTATTGTGTTCGAGGATGCTGATTTGGATGATGCCGCATCTTCAGTAATTGGTACGAAATTCCGTAATTCCGGTCAGACGTGCATTAGTACTAATAGGATTTACGTACATGCATCGATAAAAAATGAATTCAGTGAACGGCTTGCTAAAAAGGTACGTGAATTAAAAGTTGGAAACGGTATGGAGAAAGATACAGATATGGGCCCGCTTGTTAACCTATCTGCATTGGAAAAAGTGGAGGATCAGGTTAAAAAGGCTACAGAAGCAGGTGCTACTGTGGTTACAGGCGGCACGCGACTAGATAATGAAGAAGGTTACTTTTATGCACCGACAGTATTGGTAGATACAACAGACGCCATGAGTATTGCAAAAGAAGAAACGTTTGGCCCAGTTGCGCCTATTTTCACGTTTAATACTGAAGAGGAAGTGGTTGAACGTGCCAATGACACACAATATGGTCTAATGGGATATTGCTTTACAAATGATTTAAGTCGAGGGATGCGTATGATGCATCAACTTGATTACGGAATGGTCGGTATTAACGATCCCGCACCAGTCGCACCGCATGCACCATTCGGTGGGGTGAAGGAAAGTGGAATTGGCCGGGAAGGTGGAACTATCGGATTACATGAATTTATGGAAGAAAAATTTGTCTCCATACGAACGTCCACAAACTTATTCTAAATAATAAAGAGACATAAGGGACAGAAATGCTATGCCCAATACGTGTATATAAAATGTGTGTGACCAGGGAACTTGTCGTTACCCTCCGAGAGGTGATAAACGGAAAATGGATCTGTCCCTTTGTATCGAAAGAAGAAAATGAAAACATAAGTAACACGTATATATGAAGAGACCTGGCATCAGTGTTAGTTGCCCGTGATATAGGTGAGACTGAGGATATCTTTCTGAACATATAGGCAATTAAAGATTTGGCAAATCACTATAAATATTTGAAGGGAGATAGAAATGACTGAGGATATGGTAAGGTTGGAGGGTATCTCTAAAAAGTTTGATAGTACTTATGCGATTAAAGAATTAAACTTAGAAATTCAATCAGGAGAGTTTTTGACCTTGTTAGGACCATCTGGATGTGGAAAGACGTCGACATTGCGGGTGATTGGGGGATTTGAAAAACCATCCTCGGGGAGTGTTTGGATTAACAGTAAAAAAGTAGATGAAGTTGAACCATATAACCGGGACGTAAATACAGTTTTTCAAAGTTATTCCTTATTTCCACATATGACAGTTGCTGACAATATTGCTTTTGGATTAAAAATGAAAAAAATTTCAAAGCAGGAAATAAAAAAGCGAGTTCGAGAAGCTTTGAGACTCGTACAACTTGAAAATTTTGCTGATAGAAAGCCAAAAAAGCTTAGTGGTGGTCAGCAGCAAAGGATTGCTATTGCACGTGCGGTCGTAAATAACCCGAAAGTTCTGCTTTTGGATGAACCTTTGGGAGCATTAGATTTAAAACTTCGTAAACAGATGCAACTAGAATTGAAACAATTACAGCAAAAGCTTGGCATGACATTCATTTATGTTACTCATGATCAAGAAGAAGCTTTAACCATGTCTGATAGGATTGTCATTATGAATGAAGGACAAATTGAACAGATTGGATTACCGGAGGAAGTCTATGAAAAACCCGCAACGAAATTTGTGGCTGATTTTATAGGTGAGACAAATTTGTTTGAAGGAATAATTAAGGAAATAAAAGACGTTTACGCAACAGTACAATGTTCTGAACAAAACATAAGAATCTATAATAATAAAAAATTACTAACAAATGAAAGCGTTTTTATTTCGGTTCGTCCAGAAAAAATTAGGGTTTCCTCTAATCCTGATAGCCATGATAACTATTTAAAAGTAATCATGAAAGATAAGATTTATATAGGATCTGTGACAAAGATAATTGCTACACTTCCCGATGGGCATGAAGTTATTGCCCATGGGTCACAGGGTATTTATGAAAACTCGTCAAAAGGCGATCAATTATATTTAAACTGGGATCCATCAGATTGTGCCGTTTTTAAATTGAAAGATAAGATGGATAGTTAATCTCGAAATAATAAATAGGGGGTTACAAAATTGAAAGGAAAATTAATTATTTTATTAACGGTTTTGGTCGCTACATTAGTCGCCTGCTCAGAAAACGGCACTGATTCATCTGATGCAAAGGGGAATGGAAAATTATCTGATGAATTAATAGTGTTCAACTGGAGTGAATACATGCCACAGGAAATTTTAGATGAATTTGAAGAAGAATTCGGGGTTGATATCGTTTATTCTACGTTTAGTTCGAATCAAGAGATGCTTGCTAAAATAAATGCTGGTACTGTTTCGTATGACGTTGTCGTCCCTTCTGATTTTTATGTAAACCGGTTAAAAGAACAGGAGCTTATTCAGGAAATTAATTTCGACAATATACCAAATTATAAAAATATTTCAGACGAATGGAAAGAACTCCCGTTTGATCCTGATGAAAAATATTCCATTCCGTACATGTATGGGTATGATGGTATTGCTTATAATAAAGAGAAAGTAGATGAGCCACCTACTAGTTGGGCTGACTTGTGGAACCCTGCATATAAAGGGCATGTTATTACAATGGAGGAACCAAAAGAAAACTTTAACATGCTTCTACAATATTTAGGGTACGATCACACTAATCCAACGGAAGAACAGCTTAAAGAAGGTGGGGAAAAGTTAAAAGAATTGGTTCCGAATTTATTATCGTTTAAGTCCACTCCAGAGGCGGAGTTTGTAAGCGGAGAGGCTTGGATTGGCTATGCTTATTCTGGGGCAGCGGCTGTAGCTTGGAAGGAAAATAAAAACGTAGGGTTCGTTCTTCCGAAAGAGGGTGGCATTCGTTGGACCGATAACATGGTTATTCCAAAGAATGCTGAACACAAATATACGGCAGAGGTATTCATTAACTATTTGTTAAGACCGGAAGTAAGTAAAAAATTGTCTGAAGCATATCCTTACGGGAACCCGAATGAAGCTGCAGTGGAAATGTTAGACGATAGCATAAAGAATAGTCCCGGCCTTATCATGCCCGAAGAAAAAATAGAAAAGACTGACTGGGGAAAGCCGCTTCGTCCGGAGAAGAAAAAGTTAATGAATCGTTATTTCCAAAAAGCTAAAGTAGAATGAGAAAAAATTTCAATGTCCAGATCGGAAATGATTTCCGATCTGGGGAACCATAATTCAATGCTGAAAGGCAGGTGTAAACATGAGGGAAGGTACAAGGAAGACGTTATTTGTGATTACTAGTTTGGTTTTTGCTTTCCTTTATATACCTATTCTTGTCTTAATAGTTTTTTCGTTAAATGATTCTAAGATAGGAACGGTATGGACTGGTTTAACATTTGATTGGTACGCTCGCTTATTTTCCAATTCGCAAATTATTGATGCGGCGCTTAATAGTTTATTTGTAGCGGTAATTACGACAATAATCTCAACAGTACTAGGAACATTAGCCGCTCTTGCCCTTCACCGTTATGGATTCCCAGGGAAACGAACAGTAGGTTTTGTTTTTTATATCCCGATCGTCATACCTGATATTGTTTTAGCTGTAGCTTTGCTGGTACTTTACAGTTTTTTAGATATTAAGTTTAGTTTGGCTACTGTAATTCCTGGTCATGTTGTTTTCGGAATTTCATTCGTTATACTTGTTCTTTTAGCGAGGTTAGCTGGATTAGATAAAGCAATGGAAGAATCAGCTGAAGACCTTGGTGCCAATAAATGGCATACATTTTGGAAAGTCACATTTCCTCTAATTTATCCTGGTATTCTAGCAGGGGCTTTATTAGCATTTACAATTTCTTTAGATGAATTTGTTGTTGCATTTTTTACGACTGGTCCAGGATCTAACACGCTTCCTGTTTTAGTCTATTCTATGGTACGACGAGGGGTTTCTCCAGAAATTAACGCATTGTCAACTATTTTGATTTTATCAGTTACACTGGTTATTGCAATTGTTGGCTGGAGAATGAATAAGAAAAATAAACAGGAGAAAGGGTTTTAAAATGATTCGAAATATAAGAACAGCATATTTGATGCTCTCTCCAACTGTATTTTGGTTTCTATTTTTTCTGATCATTCCTGTTAGCATGATAGCTGTCATTAGTTTCGCAACGAATATTGGGTTTGGTGACATCCTGTATGATTTCAATATTGAGGCGTATCAATCAGCATTTAGTTCTTTATATGCAAAAGCAATCTTGCAATCACTTTGGTGGTCAATTATAGCAACAGTTCTTTGTGGAATTATCGCTTACCCTTTTGCTTACTTTATCGCAAATGCTGGAAAGTGGAAAAATTTCCTTCTTTTATTAGTGATGGTCCCTTTTTGGACAAATCTTTTAATTCGACTTTATTCCTGGATTGTTTTAATGAATAATCAGGGGGTTATTAATAACATACTTCTCAAAACAGGAATTATTGATGAGCCAATTAAGATGCTTTATACACCATTTGCAGTTATTGTAGGGCTGGTATACGGTTTCTTGCCCTTTATGATTCTTCCAATCTATGCATCAATTGAGCAGTTAAATAAAACTTATTTAGAAGCTGCAGAGGACCTAGGAGCGAACCCCATTAAAACATTTTTCGCAGTAACTTTACCACTTACGTTTCCGGGGGTACTTTCAGGTGCAATCATGACATTTGTACCAGCTATCAGTGTTTTTGTTGTAACTGATTTACTTACGGGAGGACGCCTCCTAATGATTGGAAATGTAATTCGTGATGCGTTTTTGGTAGAGATGAATTGGCCATTGGGGTCGGCAATTTCTCTATTACTAATGATTTTGGTTTTACTATCGATGATAACGCTGATGAAGTTTACATCGTCTGATGATGAAAGTTCCTTATTATAAATGACTTTTATAATAAATATAATTTCAAATAAAGGGTGAAAATATGGATCTCTTATCAATGTGGGAAGGTACGGCGAATAAAAATGTGAATCGAGTACAGATAGAAGGAGAGCAAAGCTGTGATGTTGTTATTATCGGTGGTGGATTTACAGGACTCTCCACAGCTTATCATTTAGAAGAAAAATCCTGCAGCACAATAGTTTTAGAGAAAGGGAAAGTTGGTAGTGGGGCAAGTGGTAGAAACGGAGGCGAAGTACTGACAGGTTATCTCGGTTCGATGGAATACTGGGCAAAGAAAAAAGGTTTGCAAGCAGCAAAACAAATGTGGCAACTTTCCTTGGATTCCATTGATTTAATTGAAGATATTATTACTAAAAACTCTATATCTTGTGACTTTGAACGTAATGGTGAATTTGTTGCGGCCTATAAACCATCTCATCTGGAAGCGATGAAAAAGGATCAGGAATTTATGGCTAACAAACTGAATTATCATGAAATGGATATCATAGAAAAGAATGAAATGAAAAGAGAATTAGAAACCACATTTTATTCTGGGGGGTGTATAGATTACAATAGTGCCCATTTTCATCCGCTAAACTACACATTGGGTCTGGCTGAGGCTGCTGAGAAACTTGGTGCGAAAATATACGAACGATCGGAAGCTGTTCATATAAAACGAAACTCCAAAAACAATTTCATTGTACACACCGAAAAAGGCAAAGTTATTGCCGATAAGCTAGTTATAGCAACAAATGCTTATTCTGGTGATTTAAACAAAAAAATTAAAAAGGCAGTGGTTCCGGTTGAAAGTATTATGATTGCCACAGAGCCACTTTCAGAACCTACAGTGAAAAATTTAATAAAAAATAATCGTGCGGTATCTGACACTAAAAATCTTCTTTACTATTTTAGAAGGACTGGTGACAATCGTCTAGCATTTGGTGGCTCGGGAAGAGCATCAAGCAAACGTGATCAGAATCAAATCTATGAAAATCTTCTTGATGGAATGTTATGTGTTTTTCCACAGTTAAAAGGAGCGCGTATCGAGTATCGATGGGGAGGCAAAGTAGGATTTACGAAGAATATGCTTCCTTATGTTGGTAAGATGAAAGAAGGCATCCATTTTGCGTTTGGTTACGGCGGGCATGGTGCTGCGATGTCGTCACTACTGGGGAAGACAATGGCAGAAGATATTTTTGAAGAAGGAAATCCGAACAATCCTCTACGTGTAAAAAATTTAAAGTCCATTCCATTTCATAATCAGCATGCTAAAGCGGTCGGATTCATGAAGTTTTACAAACAGTTTCAGGATCGATTTTTAAATTAACTTTTAGTATATAAATGAGTGTCGAAATTCTAAGAAAGGATTGAGATAATGACGGAAATAGATATTTCCAATTTTGAGAATGAAATTGTTATTCGAAAGATACAAGAAGAGGATATTGATGAAATTGTACAAATTGCGCAATTGGGATTCGAAAATGCTGACATAGCATTTGAAAGAAAACACTATGAAAGCCATATTAACATTTTTCCTGAAGGGCAAGTTTGTGTCTTATATAACGGAAAAATTATTGGATCGAGTTCTAGTCTTATTGTGAATTACGATGAATATGGTGACGAACACTCAATAGATGACATTTCTGGGAACGGATACATTACGAATCACAATCCTAACGGTAAAAATCTGTATGGAATTGACGTGGTGGTACATCCTGATTTTAGGCATTTAAAAATTGGAAGGCGTCTCTATGAAGAACGTAGAAAACTATGCAAAAAATATAATCTGGAAAGTATTATATTTGGAGGGCGAATTCCTAACTATCATAAATATGCAGATAAGTTAACTGCGGAAGAATATGTAGAGCAAGTGAAATCTCAAAATATTTATGACCCTGTGTTAATCTTTCAATTAATGAATGGTTTTGAGATTAGAGGAGTGAAAGCGAATTACTTATTGGAGGATGAAGCATCTTTAAAGTATGCAACGTTGCTTGAATGGAAGAACGTGGATTATATTCCGGAAGATCGTGAAAATATACAGCCGTCAAGACCGATAAGAGTCTCAATGGTTCAGTATGGATTAAAGAACATAAATAACTTTGAATCATTTGCTTCTCGGTGTGAATATTTTATTAACCTTGCATCTAAACGACGTTCAAACTTTGCAGTATTCCCGGAAGCTTTGACACTGCAGTTGTTGTCTTTTATAGATGAAAGAGTCCCAAGCAGACAAATTCGGTCACTAATGGATTATACAGATGAATATTTGAAGCTTTTTTCTAATTTAGCTGTACGTTACAGCATAAATATTATTGCGGGTTCACATTTTGTAAAAGAAAACGGCTTTATGTATAATGTGTCTTTCTTATTTCATCGCAATGGAAAAATTGATAGACAATACAAACTGCATATCACTCCAGACGAACGAAAATGGTGGGGAATTAAACCTGGTAGTAAATTAGAAGTATTTGAAACAGATTGCGGTAAAATTGCTATCCTTTTAGGGTATGACATTCTTTTTCCTGAATTGGCAAGAAAAGCGATTGATAATGGAGCAGACATTTTGATGACACCATACACGGTTGAAGACCAGCAAGGGTACACACGTATTCGCAACTGTGCACAGGCACGGGCTATTGAAAATCAGGTTTATACTGTTATTACCGGAATGACGGGCCATTTACCTCAAGTACATCGCATGAACGCTCAATATTCATGTTCGGCTATTTTTTCACCATCTGATATAAACTTCGCAAATAATGGGGTGTCCGTTGAAGCAGATTCGAATGTGGAAATGACGGTACATGGGGATATGAATTTAGAACTTATCAGGCGTAATCGTGAAGTTGGTACAGTTACGCCTGTGAAAGATAGACGCTTGAATGTTTATTAAAATATACAGATTGTGATTAACTGAGGAAATGATCTTACATTAAATGTTTTATTTTCAACAATTCAAGAGAGCGTAAAATAGTTTGTGTAAATGAATATACCTAAACGATGGTCATAGAAAAAGGAAGACCTTTTCCTGTAGAATAGAGTTAGCACACAAAACCCACAGGAGGTCTTCCCTATGAGTCATCTTACTACAGATTTGCTAGAAGGACTAGCCCAAAAGCAGGATATTGAAGAAATTTTTCGCCATCACTTGGAAACAGCCATCAATCAGCTTTTAAAACACGAATTAACGGCTTTCCTGGACTATGAGCCTTATGAGCAGGCCGGCGTTAACTCCGGTAATTCCCGTAACGGGTTCTATGACCGAACGTTCAAAACGGAATACGGCAGCCTTGAGCTGCATATTCCCAGAGACCGCAACGGTTCCTTTCAGCAACAAACGCTGGCGCCTTATAAACGTTCTAACGACACGCTGGAACAATTTGTAATCCATTTGTACGAAAAGGGCATAACGACGGATGAAATTGCTGATTTGATCGAAAAAATGTATGGTCAACATTATTCCAAACAGACCGTTTCAAATCTGACACAGCTTGTGTCAGAAGATGTTCAGGCATTCCATGAGCGAACCCTGGAGCGACGTTATGTGTGCATTTATCTGGATGCCACCCAGATCCCGATTCGTCGTCAAAGCGTTGAAAAAGAATCGGTCTATATTGCCATTGGCATTGCAGAAGATGGCGGCAAAGAAGTACTGGACTTTACCATTGCCCCAACGGAATCCGCCAATGTGTGGGAGGAGTTGGTACAGCACTTATCTGAACGCGGTGTTGAACATGTCCTTCTCTTTATTTCGGACGGCTTGAACGGCATGACAGATGCCTTGCATCGTGTCTACCCAAAAGCCAAACATCAGGTGTGCTGTGTCCATGTTTCCCGCAATATCGCTAACAAAGTTCGTGTGAAAGATCGTGCGGCTATTCTGGATGATTTCAAGGCTATTTACGAAGCTGAGGACCGCCAGCAAGCTCTTAGTGCCCTGGACCAATTTCAAAATAAATGGCACAAAACGTATCCTCGCGCTGTCGACGCAGTGATGAGACAGGATCGCTTATTAACGTTCTATGATTTCCCGGTATCCATCCGTTCCAGTATTTATACCACAAATCTCATCGAAGGATTTAACAAGGAAATCAAACGCTACGTCAAACGCAAAGAACAATTTCCCAACGAGGATGCCCTGGAACGTTTTCTGGTAACCCAATTTTTGGATTACAACCATAAATTCGGTATGCGGTGCCACAAAGGATTTGGAAAGGCGAAGCCCGAACTACTGCAGATGTTTGAAGCGCTGGAAAATCAGGCTTAACACCGCCATCCTTGACCCTGCTTGCGGTCGTGGTGGTGTGTACATGGCGGCTGGGCAAAATAAAGCCCTCAAGGGGCTCCATCCGCACACCGAGCGTACCACGACCGATCTCTTCTACGTTCTCGCTGGCCGGGTCCCTGAACCCAACACAGCGAATCACGAAGAAGAGGCGCAGGGTCAAGGACAAGCAGCTGCCGCTGTGGCTTAGAGCAGCCACCTAATCTTGAAACTTTGAAAAACAATGGCTAACCTTCTACAGGAATAGGGTCATTTACACAAAATTATTGACGCCCCCCAATTCAAAGCTTGTTCTGTAAGCAAAATCGAAGTTTTTATTCAAGTTTAGTATATTATTGCATCAATACTATCGAAGAGTGAAGCCTTACAAAATGTTTTAGTCTGGAAAAGGAGGAATCAAAATGGATACGAAGTCAAATGAACTATTAAACAAAGACGAAAAATATGTATGGCATGCGATGCGGCATTATAATCCTGATGCAACCATGGTTATCCGTAAAGGGGAAGGGGCTTGGGTAACCGATATTAATGGAAATAAATATTTGGATGGGATGTCTGGTCTTTGGTGTGTGAATGTTGGTTATGGTCGTGAAGAATTGGCAAGGGCGTCTTATGATCAAATGAAAGAGCTTCCGTATTTTCCGATGACACAAAGTCATGTACCCGCCATTAAACTTGGTGAAAAGTTAAATGAGTGGCTCGACGATGACTATGTAATCTTTTTTTCCAATAGTGGGTCTGAAGCTAATGAAACCGCTTTTAAGATGGCTCGTCAATTTCATCAGCAAAACGGTGAACCTGAACGGCAAAAGTTTATATCGCGCTACCGTGCCTACCATGGCAATTCAATGGGGGCACTTGCAGCGACTGGCCAGGCGGAGCGAAAATATCGTTACGAACCATTAGCACCAGGTTTTCTGCATGTGACACCGCCGGACATGTATAGAAGTCCATATAAAGGAACGAAGGAAGAGCAAAGCATAGCATGTGCGGACGAAATTGATCGTGTCATGACATGGGAGATGGATAAAACGGTAGCGGCTGTCATCATGGAACCGATTATTACCGGCGGTGGTGTGATCATGCCGCATGACAGTTACTTGCAGCGGGTAAGAGAAATTTGCGATAAGCATGGGGCTTTGTTAATTATTGATGAAGTGATTTGCGGATTTGGCAGAACAGGGAAGCCTTTTGGTTTTCAGAATTACGGTGTAAAACCTGATATCGTTACGATGGCCAAAGGGGTGACCAGTGCGTATCTACCATTATCAGCAACTGCAGTTAGAAGAGAAGTCTATGAATCTTTTATGGGAAAAGAGCCATATGATAATTTTCGTCATGTGAATACGTTTGGGGGAAATCCAACGTCATGTGCCGTGGCGTTGAAGAATATAGAGATCCTGGAAAGAGAAAATCTTGTTGAACGTTCGGCCACCATGGGAGAAAAATTGCTGAATGAGATGTCAGAACTCGAAAATCATCCATATGTTGGCGACGTTCGCGGTAAAGGACTTCTTTTGGGGATTGAATTAGTCGAAAACAAGGAAACCAAAGAACCTGCCAGTTCAGACAAACTTGATCAAATTATTTCTTTCTGTAAGCAAAAAGGACTGATAATTGCAAAAAACGGGGATACCGTTGCCGGCTATAATAATATCTTGACGCTCAGTCCGCCGCTTAGCATGACTGATGATGATTTAAAGTTTATTATAAAAACAGTGAAAGAAGCATTTGCACAAATTTAAATTATGTTTTTAAAATAGAGAATAGTAACTATAGGAGGTATGGACATGGTTCAAACACAAGTGAAAGTACTCAATAACTATGTAGGTGGCGAGTGGGTGGAAGCTAAGACGGATCAAACGGAGGAAGTCATCAATCCTGCAACGGGTGAGGTCATTGCGCACGTGCCTATTTCAACACAGGAAGATGTGGATCAGGCTGTGAAAGCTGCGAATAAAGCGTTTCAGGAATGGAAAGAAGTGGCTGTTCCGAAACGTGCTCGGATTATGTTTAAGTACCAGCAATTGCTTGTTGATCACTGGGATGAGCTGGCGGAAATTATCACGACAGAGAACGGGAAAAGTTTTAAAGAAGCGAAAGGGGAAGTGCAGCGCGGGATTGAGAATGTGGAATTCGCTGCTGGTGCACCTTCTTTAATGATGGGAGAACAACTGCCATCGATTGCGACTGATTTGGAATCCGGTGTCTATCGTTATCCGATTGGTGTCGTTGGCGGGATTACACCGTTCAACTTCCCGATGATGGTGCCTTGCTGGATGTTCCCGATGGCGGTTGTGACGGGCAATACCTTTGTATTAAAGCCATCCGAACGCACGCCATTGCTTGCCAACCGACTGGCGGAATTGATGGAAGAAGCCGGTTTGCCTAAAGGCGTGCTCAATATTGTCCATGGTGCGCATGATGTCGTCAATGGGTTACTGGATCATAAAGATGTAGCAGCCATTTCATTCGTAGGTTCCCAGCCTGTCGCCGAATACGTATATAAACGCGGCACGGAAAATCTGAAGCGGGTGCAGGCGCTTGCTGGTGCGAAAAACCACTCGATTGTTTTAAAAGATGCGAACCTGGATAATGCAACGACGCAAATACTCAGTGCCGCATTCGGTTCAGCGGGAGAACGGTGTATGGCGGCTTCGGTTGTTGCTGTGGAAGATTCGGTTGCTGATGCATTCATTGAGCAGCTTGTGCAAAAGGCAAATGAAATCAAAATCGGAAATGGCTTGGATGAAGGGGTGTTTTTAGGTCCGGTCATTCGTGACAATCATAAGAAGCGCACACTGCAATATATCGAAACGGGTGAACAAGAAGGGGCAACATTGGTCCGGGACGGCCGTAAAGATGAAGCGGCGAAACGAGAAGGCTACTTTGTCGGGCCAACCATTTTTGATCATGTAACAACAGAAATGAAAATCTGGCAGGATGAAATTTTTGCTCCGGTTTTATCGATTGCCCGGGTAAAAGATTTGGATGATGCGGTTGCATTAACGAATCAATCGCCTTTTGCGAATGGATCCTGTATTTTCACCAACGATGGCGGAAGTGTTCGTCAATTCCGTGAAACCATTGACGCGGGAATGTTGGGCGTGAACATTGGTGTGCCTGCACCGATGGCATTTTTCCCATTCTCGGGGTGGAAAGATTCGTTCTATGGTGATTTGCATGCCAATGGCAAAGACGGCGTGGAGTTCTATACACGAAAGAAAGTGATTACGACGCGTTGGGTTTAATCGAATGACATATGGTTTGAATCAACAAAGGCGGAAGCTTCATTTTCTTATTCTGTCAAATAAACAGCCCTGCTCATGATGGTGAGCAGGGCTTTGTTTGTGACGGCGAGGGATTATTCTGGAATAAAGGGAAAAATTAGTAGTTAACTTAAGGGGTTAAACAATTCTGAAAATGATTCTTTTTATCTATTTTTAGAGGTGGACATTCATTTTTTAATGGTTTTTTTAGGTCTATAGTCCTTTAAAACAATTAGTGGAAAATATTGTTTGAGGAAAGGATTTTTTTTAATAGTTCGTTATTCCTGTATGAAGGCTTGTTAAAACTTTGTCACCGAATTGACACACTACGTAATTATGCGAAGATATATATATAATTGGAGAGAAGGATTGGCATAAATGCTGGGAACTGCAAAGCTTGTGGCGGATGATATGGTGGTGGAATTAACTGTTGCTTTCTTAATGGCGGCCATGACTGTTCTATTAATTAAGTCTATGCTTCCTTTTTATACGGTAACCCATTTGCGAACGAAGCATATATTTATGACACGATCTTTTTTGGTACTTATCATTACATACTTTTTCATCACTCGGGCCACCGGTTTGACTTCCGTAACGTATGATCAATTAATCGTCCTTTTATTAATCGTACTTGTAATTACTGCAGCGGTTATGGATGCAGCATATATGGTTATTCCGGATCGGTTGTTGGTTGTGTTTGCTCTTCCTATTCTTTTGACACAGATTTTTAATCATACATGGTTAGTTGGATTGGGCGGCGGGCTTTTTGCTTTTATTCTTTTGCTGTTGTTAGCAGTGCTTTATAAAGGCGGGATTGGGGGCGGAGATATTAAGTTAGTCACAGTTATTGGACTCGGGACTTCGCTTGAGTTTGTTTACTGGTTATTAATTTTCTCTTGCCTTTTGGCGTTTTTTTTCGGAATACTTTCCATTTTCTTGGGGTACAGAGACAAAAATGAAATGGTTCCGTTTGGCCCGGCTATCGCACTCGTTGCCATCTCAATGTTGTTATATAACTAGTACGATCAAAGGGGAGGGGGGAAGACGTTGAATCAATCAAACAGGCAAACTACTATCATTGTAGAGGGGAACAGTGGTTTTCTAAAATCGCATCCACTGATTAAAGCAAACAAATTCGTTAGTCAGCCTAATTTATCAGCAAGTCTTTCGGACATAATAGCCTTAATACAAGAATATAAAATGGATCAGCATATCATTTATTTGTATCAGCCCAGTCACAAAAAACAGCAGGCATTATGGAAACTGCGAAACCTTTTTCTGCCCGAGTTAAATATTAAGCCTTTGCCATACCCTAATAATCATGCAGAAGCTGTTCACTTATTGTTTTTAGTGGCAAGTAACCCAAGTCAAACACTTCAACAAAATCTGTTCGCATGGAACGTATTAAAAGGTCAAATGAAATCGTTTGTCATTCAGCATGCTAAGGCGAAAAAAATCTTGAAAACGAAGGACAAAATAACTTCCGAAGACAAATATATGTTGTATCAAAATGATTTTAATCAAAAGAAACTAAACAAAGGCTTATTAAATGCACTGTTGGAACAGATAAAAGGTTACATAAAGGGCTACAAACTATTAATTATTCAGGAAACAGCTGAGAAGAAGTATCACTATTTACAATCAGTAAATCAAAACGAAACTACTGATGATACGGTTAAAATATCTATTTGTGCAGTTAAAGATTTAGGAGTGGAAAGCAATGGTTGATGCAAAAAGAAAAGCATTTATATTTTTGCTGCTAGCATTTATTTTGGCAGTGATTGCAGGGGGATTAATTATTAATCAGCTTCAGGCGATTGCCGAGTCATCAGGAGAAACAGAAACGATAACGGTTGCAACAGCTGCAAAGAATATTAACAGTTATGAGAAGTTGCAGTCGGGTGATATTGCATGGACGGAAATTCCGGTTACAGAGCAATCAGGAAACTTTATAGAAAATAAATCCCAAATAGATGATGCAATGATTGTGGTTGATATGGAAAAAGGAAATTTTATCACTTCAAATATTCTAAGAACGACACATTCTATCCCTTCCGATCATCGAATAGTCAATTTAAATGTTACTGACAATGTGATTATGGACCAGGATGTGGCTCCAGGTGAAAAAGTAGATATAATCGTTGTCTATAAAAAAGACGGGAATATGTTATCAGAGCGTCTTTTCAGTGGAGTAAGTGTCGTTCAAATGGAAAAGGTGGATAATCAAGAAGCAAAACCGGCTGTTAAGGTCAGTTTAACGGTTGAAAAAGCACGACAACTGATCTATTACCAAAATGTTGCTGAACAAATCAGGGTACTAAGAATCAATGGAGTTGACGAGAAACCTGCAGAACAGAAAGGAAAGTAGTTCATGGATACAAGCGCGCTTTTACTGAGTCAAAATAATGATTGGATTGAAAAAATCATATCTATTTTTAATCAGCTTGGCATTCATCATGAAGTTACCACGGAGAATCTGGGTAACAAACTATTTAATGAGCATGTGATTATTGACGGAAGTTTCATTTCACCCGAAGCATTTAGTGGTGCACCCAATGTTCATACATTAACGGTGCTGGTTGAAAATGAAAACTTTGATGAAGCTAGAAAGTGGATGAATGTAGGGGCAGATGCCATTTTTATTTTTCCGAGTGAAATTGATCGTTTTCATGAATGGTTGAAGGAAATGGATGAACAGATTAAAAATCGCAAGGACTTTATGGGAAATGATGAACATGGTAATGAAGTGTGGGCTTTTTACAGTGCAAAGGGTGGTTCAGGTAAGTCCACGATTTCGGCTATTGTCGCACAGTCGTTAGCTATACACGAGGATAAAAGAGTACTATTAATTGATATGAACAGTCAATATGGCGGCCAAGAGCCATTGTTCGGTTTGGAGTCAGGACGTTCTTACGAGCAATTGCAAATAGTTTTGGATGAATTGACGCCGGAACATATCATGAATGTCAGTAACCAAACCGTAACCGGAGTAAACGTATTGCTTGGTCCTTCAAATCCAATGAAATCAGCGGACTTGCCGGAATACCTGCTGCCCAAGGTTATAAAAGTAGCTAAAACATATTTTGACTATGTACTTCTGGATTTGCCTACTGAATTAAGTGACAGAAGCTATGCTGGATTAAGTGAGGCTACGAGGGTTTTCTATGTTTTAAACGGTGATAGTTTGTCTATTCGGGCATTCAAACAGGCCAGGTCTTTATTTGACCGATTGGCTTTGAAAAACGGAGACAATTTTAACGTTATTCTAAACAGGGACAGTTCAAAGAGCGAACTTCAGGAAAAAGATGTAGAGAAAATAATTGACGAACCGATATTTACCAAAATAAGTGCCGACTTTTCCGGTCTTCAGCCTATGATTAATATGGGGTATCCGTTCTTTGAAAAGAAAAAGGATAAAGGAAATAATAAAGTGAGCCGGGATGTGAGAAAGCTGGTGCTTCAAGTTATGGAGGGGGATAATCATGTCGTGGGTACATAAACTTCGTGAAAATGGCTCAGCAGATGACATGGGAACCAGCGGTCAATTAGATGAACTCGTTAATCATTTTAAACAGAGACTGCTTAACGAAGCGAACCTTGATTCCATTACGTCATTGCCTTCCCAGGAGAGAAAACAAACCATTGAACGTTTACTGCTACAAATGATTAGTGAAGAGAAAATTATTGTTAAACAGGAAGATCTTAAGCAGATTGTCAATTTTATTATTAATGAGTCGGTGGGGTATGGACCACTTGAAAAACTGCTGGCAGATGATTCCATAACTGAAATTATGGTTAATGGACCATCGGAAATTTACATTGAACGTCATGGTAAACTTTCAAAAACGGATGTTCGTTTCAGAGACGAAAATCATATCCGTCATATCATCGACCGGGTGATTGCACCGCTAGGCAGAAGGATTGACGAAAGTTCACCAATGGTAGATGCCAGGCTTCATGATGGCAGCAGGGTTAATGCGATTGTCCCGCCCATCAGCCTTGACAGTCCATCACTGACAATCCGTAAATTTCGCAAGACACCATTTTCGATGAATGATTTATTAAATTACAGCTCCATGACCGAGGAAATGGCTTCATTTTTACAGGCGGCCATCATGTCGAAATGTAATATTATTGTGTCCGGTGGTACCGGAAGCGGGAAGACAACACTGTTAAATGTGTTATCGGAATCTATCGTTCAGGGAGAGAGAATTGTAACAATAGAGGATATGGCTGAACTGAGATTTCAGTATGATAATATTGTCCGACTGGAGGCGCGCCCGGAAAATGCTGAAGGAACGGGGACCATCACGATAAGGCAATTGGTAAAAAACGCGTTAAGAATGCGGCCTGACCGCATCATTGTCGGGGAGGTAAGAGGAACGGAGGCCTTCGATATGCTACAGGCTATGAATACCGGTCATGAAGGTTCACTTACTACGGTTCACGCAAATTCCCCGAAAGATGCGCTCGGCCGTTTGGAAGCAATGGTTATTATGTCCGGTCTTCAATTAACAACCGATGTTATATCCAAGTATTTCGTTGGGGCGATAGATTTAATTGTCCAAATGGATAGGTTAATAGACGGTAATAGAAAGATTACCAGAATCTCGGAATTATCTACTAATGAAAATGGTTTGGTTGTCAATGATATTTATCGATTCAATCAGACATCTGCAAATAGCCAAGGTCAAGTAAAAGGTGACTTTGAATTAACTGATTACAGGCCGGAAGTGATTGATCGTTTTCGTCGGTATGGGTTGGATATCCCCGAAGATATGCGCGAGAAGGCAGGTTGGTTGTAATGATGCAGGTAATGGTTTTATCGCTTTCTATTTTTTCGGCAATGGTAGGGACATATTATTCGTTTCGTGCTATTAAGTTAAGAAAAAAACGCAGCAAGATTTATACGTCGTTTAATGTAAAGGAACAGAGTGAGCGCAGGAGCTTTATGATGAAATTCGGTGATAAGTTTGACCGTTCAAGTGTTGGTAAAGATCTTTTATTGCGCCTTCAGCGGGCAGACATAAATATAAAGCCTTCAGAATTCATGATGTTGTTTTTGTTAATATTTAGCGTTTTATGGGTGATAAACAATAAATTACTGCAGTTAATGTTTCCTTTGGATGGTTTGTTGGCTTTTGCGATTGTCTATTTTTCGTCGCGTTTCCTTTTATCTTCAAGGAAAAACAAACGATTGGAGAAACTTAACGCCCAACTTCCGGAGATATGCAGACTAATGGCTAATTCTTTAAAAGCAGGCTTAACGATTCAGCAGGGGATTAAGAATTGCGCAGATGACCTAAATGAACCGGCAAAGACTGATTTTCAAATTATTGATAAAGAACTGGCCATTGGCGAGGACTTAGAATCGACATTGAATCGGTTCAGGGATAAATCTTCGTCAAGTGATGTCAATATTTTTGTCGGGACGCTTCTTATTCAGAAACAGGTAGGAGGAAATTTAGGAAACATACTTGATAATATGGCGCAAACACTGGAGTCAAGATCGCGAGTATACAAAGAAATCAGGTCAGCTACCGCCGAAGGGAAATCTGTTGCGTACATACTGCCATTAATGCCTGTTATTATGTGTGGAATGATGTCTCTCATTATTCCCGGCTTTTTAAATCCACTGTTTACGGTTTTTGGTTTAATTTTATTAGGTGTTGTCGGTGGCATTATATTTATTGGGATTATGATTATAAAACGACTGACAACGATTAAGGTGTGATGGAAATTGGGAGGATTTCAGGCAGCAATTGTTTTAATCATTCTTATTTTAATTTCACTACTGTTTGCATCCATATTTCTATATATTTATTTTACAAAGAAAATCAATCTGCAAAAACGTTGGGAAAAGAATATGAAAAAACAGCCCCGGGTCAAACTGACACACCGAATAAAAAAACGGTTATTGGCATGGGGGGCTAACATGGGGCCTAGGGCTTCATCGCTATTATCATTCAGGAATACCGAGAAGGACAAAAAGCAACTACATTTGGCTGGATCAAACATGACTTTAAATACTTTTTACGGTTTGAAATTGGTGCTGGTGTTTTTAGGAGCTATATTTTTCTTTGTTTCGTTTATTCTTGGCTCCACCATGCTTCTTTTGCTTTCGGTTTTGCTCTGTTTTGCTGCTTTTATGGCACCGGATATTTATATAAGCATGAAGGCTAAAGAGCGCCAACGAAGAATAGGTGAGGAAATGCCTGACTTTTTGGATACCATTAGTGTGATGTTGGAGGCGGGCAGTTCCTTAGATGGATCGTTGAAAACAAGCACGAAATATATGGAAGGTCCACTTTTTGAAGAAATAAAAAAGTTTAATCAAGAAATTGAACTTGGTGTGCCTAGGAAAACAGCCTATCTTCATTTGATGAATCGAAATAATTCCAAGGAGCTTCAGGCCTTGGTGCAAGCACTTATTCAAGGAAATGAGCTTGGTGTTCCTGTAGCCCAAACATTTAGTGTTCAAGCTGAAGATCTTAGGTCAAGCAGAGGTAGTCTGGCAAAGGAAAAGGCAGCCAAAGCCAATCCAAAAATCTCATTAGTGACAACGTTTTTGATTGCACCATCGATTTTCTTTTTGCTTATAGGACTGATGATTTTGAATATGATTTATAATCCTGATTCATTTGGGGTTACTAATATTTTTAATTAAAAGGGAGAGGATTGACATGTTACAAACAATTGGAACAAAAATTTACGGGATGTTCCATTTAGCAAAAGCGCGATTAAACAATGAAGACGGAGCGGAATTGATGGAATGGATTGGTATGTGCTTAGTGGTTTTGGCGCTTATGGGGGCAATCATTACTTTCTTTAATAGTAGTGGAAGTGAAGGCATAGGGGAAAAAATACAAGATTTTATCACCACTCAGATTGGTAATCTTTCCAATGATGGTTGATCAACCATTTATTCCGATTCATTTCTAATGGGGTGCCCAGTATGAAAAAGTATCTAAAAAATGAACGAGGTTCTCAAACGTTGGAATTTGTTGGCATGTTCCCATTGATTGTCATTGCTGCACTTGTTGCCTGGCAAATTTTAATGGCCGGATATACGATGATTGTTGGTGAAGCAGCTGCCCGTGATGCGGCGCGGGTTGCAAGTGTTGATGGTAATTATGAACAGGCGGCGAGGAATTCTGCAAGTGGTCTTTACGTGAGTAGCCGAAAATCAGACTTAGGCGATAGTGTTGAGGTGACTGTTACAACTAAGGTTCCTACTTTAAAAATTCCTATTTGGGAAAATCCGAATTTTGAAATCGAGGCATCTGCTATCATGCCCGTGGAATCTGGTGAAGAAGACGATGACTAAAAACGAACTAAGAAATGAAAAAGGTTCCACCACGCTTATGATGATGGGACTGCTGCTAGGTATTATTTTAATGGGATTCGTTTTCTTTGATATGTCTAGTGTCTTAATGGAACGACGCATCTCTCAAACTGGCAGTGATGCGGCTGCTATTGCCGCTGCACAAGAAGCTGAAAAATCTTATCAGGAAGTACTGGAAGAGGAAACAAGGGTTGAATTGACAGATTTACATGAGCGTACAGAGGATTATAAAGAAGACTGGGAGGAATCAGTTGGCGACGATGAAAGTAGTGTCTCATGGGGAGATGCATTTGACGAATGGATCAATAATTTGGAAGAAGAATTCGATGACAGGTCCATGCCTGCAAGTATAGTAAACTACTTAAAAGGGGCTAATTCCGGGGTTGATATTGACGAGGCAATCAAGTTTTTATGGGACACTGACAGTTTGTCAAATCTAGTCTGCGATGCAGTTAGCAGCCATACAGAAGAGATCCGGGAAGCTGCCCAACATTATGCAGATCTAAATGGAATTGAGAATGATATCTCGATTGTTTTTCCCGTTGAAAATGGGGATGAAGGTTTCAAGGTTGGTGTACGCACAAAGAGTACAATAAATGATTCTTTCCTTAATAGTGTTAACACAGAACAGCTAAAGGTTCCGGCACATGCAATTGTTAATATTCAGCAACCGGAAGGCATGAACATCATTTGCGATTGAGCACTATCATAAGGTAAAGCAAGTGAGCACAGGTGGTGTCGTATGAAAAAACAATTGTTAGGGTTATTTGTATTGTTATTGTTCATGTCTCCTTCGACTATTTTCGCCTCGGGCAATGTGAAAATAATTGGTGAAATAGAAATGGAAGGCGATCACCCTACACTATCAGATGGTGAAGTCAGTGAAACGGAATGGCGGGAGGGGCTGCCCGGTGGAACTGACGGGAGCGGCAGTGAAGAACCGGGGTCTCCCGATTCTGATGGGGGTCTCGTAGATTGGCTGGCTGATTTATGGGATGACGCAGTAGATGCCGGCGAGAAAGTCTGGGATTCACTAAAGGATGGTGCCAAAGTAACATGGGATACCATTGCCGGCGGTGCGGAAGCTAGTTGGGATTTTATTAAAAATGTCGGTGTATCCATTTCGGATTGGTATAATGATCTGCCGGATTGGGGTCAGGATCTGATAAAAACAATCGGTGCAGTCATCATTGGGGCTGCGATTGTTATAGGTGTCATAGTTGGAGGAGCTGCCTTATTAGGTATCACTATAGCCGTGGGGAGTGTAATCGCTGGAGCAATAGCAGGAGCGGTTTTATTAGGTGGCGGCTATTTTGCATTAAATGGTGGAACCGATGACTTTTCCTTCTCACATGCACTTATGTGGGCTACCGGTGGCGGATTTTTAGGCGGATTTGCATTTACATCGGCAGGAAGTGCAGTTGTTACCGCACTTGCGCGAAGGTTAGCACCTACATTTGCTCAGAAGCTATATTTGATTTTTCAATTAGGTGGAAGAGGAATGGCTGCACGTTTTTTGTTAGGTACCTGGTTGAGGAATTCAGTTGTACCTATGAGTGGATTAATAATATTTGAAGGGCTAAATATTTTCATGACTGGTGAACTACCTTCTGCAAGGAATTTTGCATCTAATACCATTCTTACATTATTAACAGCTCCAATAGGAGGTCATTTTACCAACAAGGCAATATCATCATTTGGAAATAAAAAGATTGTTAATGGAGTATTGTCGGCTTCAGCTGGGATGAATATTGGCGGCGCATCAAGTTATTTGCTTGAATCAGCAGGATCGGGAAGCGGATCATGGATAGACTATGTAGGTGGTATGGCTACTGCAGGATTATTTATGAGGCTTAGACCGACAGTGAATAAATATATGACTGATAAAACAAGGGAAATAGGGTATGAAGTGTTACAAAAATCTACTGGTGGTCAGCTGTCGAATATTCTTAAAGGAAAACCAAATATTATCAATGGTTTCCAAGAACCTACTAATACTAAATATTATAGAAAAACACCAAAGAGTTTTAATTTAAATGGATCAGTGGATCCTAATTTGTCATATGATTCGTTACAAAATAAAAATAAGTTAACTCAGCAAGAACAAAAGGCATTACAAGATTATCTGCAAAGTATAGGGGAAAAATGATTTGAATAGATAATATGTAGTATTATTGTTTATTCTTGTATAAAGGGTGGTTATGTTTGAACGACAAGTTGTGGAAAACGATACAAATTTCCAGTTTTATATTAATCTTGGCATTAATTATAATGACCATTATCGTATCACCACTTGAGCCACTGCCAGGTGGAGGATGGGAAATTACATTTCCAAGTAAGGCTTACCAAATTATTGGAATTGTGGTCATTATAGCACTTGGTCTGACATGGGTTTTTGCTACCTATGTTCGAAAAGAAGGAGAAGTATCAATGAAGGCTGTTAAGAGTGGACTTTTCTTCATTGTTGGCTTTGGATTATTTTATTTATTGTTACAGATCATTAATTCTTAATTCCGCGTACAAAATTATTAATATCCGGGGAACCAAAAGGAGTAAACACCATTAGCTATGGAGCAAAATCGGTAGAGGGTAGCCCATGGTGAAACATATCTATTAATCTTTTAAAAGAAAAGCAGGTACGGAAATCGGTGATATCATTAATCAAAAAACTGATTATATGAAAAAGCTATAACTCGTCAATGAAAAGGCAGTTTCAAGTTACAGATGAAAGCAGGATTTGGGACATTTTATCCTAGATCGGAGAGGTTCTTGCGTATATGAGGTGTTGTATTTGAACGATAAGTTGTGGAAGTCGATACAGTTTTCAAGTATGATATTGTTTTTAGGGGTATTTATAGGGGTAATTTTAGTCTCGGATCTCGAGCCTAAGCCGGATGGTGGCTGGCATGCAACATTTCCCAGTAAAACTGTCCAATTGACAGCATTAGGACTCTCGATTGTACTTTTTCTGACATGGGTATTTGCTACATATGTGAGAAGGGAGGGCGAGGTTTCACTTCGGGCTGCTAAACGCGGTGTTCTATTTATCATAGGAATGGGCATATTCTATTGGTTGCTGCAACAGATTTAGTCCTATCATCCTCTTCCTTGCATAAGAGATGTTGGTACTTGATCATGACATTTCATTTATTGTTTAACAGAGTTGGACGTTTTTTCACTCCCAAGAAAAAAATTGCTGTTGCAAGTCAATAGCCCCCTCAAATGCCACAAGAACAAATTGCATTCTAAGGATATCTGGAAAGCATAAGCAATAATTGGTTATTCCAGATTCAGAAAGCAGGTGTTCAAGTGAACGACAAGTTGTGGAAAACGATACAAATTTCCAGTTTCATATTAATTTTGTTCATTTTTTTGGGAACTATTTTAGTTTCGGAACTCGAGCCTAAGCCGGATGGTGGCTGGCATGCTACATTTCCCAGTAAAACTGTCCAAATGACAGCATTAGGACTCTCGATTGTACTTTTTCTGACATGGGTCTTTGCTACCTATGTAAGGAGGGAGGGGGAGGTTTCACTTCGGGCTGCGAAACGTGGTGTTCTATTTATCATAGGAATGGGGATATTCTATTGGATGCTGCAACAGATTTAGTCCAATTGCTTCTGATTAGTCGCGTCCTCCCCGATGATAAACGCTTCTATTAATTTCCAGATAACTAGAGGGAGTGAACTTTTGGCCATCATTAACCTTTAAATCTTCGTATGACGAGGAGGTCGGCGTTATGAGTAACAGAGAGGAAATATGGGGGGGTATCAGGCTGGTATCGTCAGTCTCCAGTCTGTTAGCTGTGCCTGCCTTCTTTTACTTTTTTGGTTATCGGATTACAGGAAAGTGGGAAGTAGCTGTTGAAAGTCTTTCATGGAACAATCCTTTTTTATATGTGATTGCTGTTGTGGTAATTGGGGGAGCTGCTTTAGCGATGCTGACGTTTGATGTTGAGAAAAATGATTATCGATTAAGTGGAAAAGTAGTTTTAAAGACGTTGCGAAGAATTGTATCAATTGTCATAGTAGTTGCTTTGGTACGGCTATTTATCATGTAACCAAGGGAAAAGCAGGTTATTGGAATGGGGTATGATATTAGCGTACGCCATTTTTTCTATCTACCAAACAACCTTCAGAGAGGGGGATGAAAATGATTAAAAGATCATTCATCATTTTTTTAGCACTAACTAGCTTATTCATTGTTCTTGCTGCCTGCTCAAATGAAAATCAAAGTACATCAGGCGAGGAAGATACACAAGCGCAAAAGGCATCGGGTAAAAAGGAGATAGACATTCCAGAAGCACCCACAGAACCTGAAAAGATGGTGAAAAATGGTCCGGGGAAATCGTTCGCAAATGATATGACAGACGATGACATATCTCAGGTATTAAAGGAGATGCCGAGTGATCTTAAAGATAAAGACGTATATAATTATTTGATTGACCAGTTTGCGTATGACTACAGTGATGCCATGAATGCCTATGAATCATTTGATCCGCAGTTTGAACTGACAAAAGCTCCCGATGTGCAGGCTGATGAGGACAAAGTGCAGCATATTAGCTTATTGTTGGATTCAAGCGGAAGTATGGGGGCATATGTAAACGGAAATAGGAAAATGGATGAGGCCAAGACAGCATTAAAGGACTTTGCCTCCAGTATGTCAGAAGAGACGAAGACAAGTTTGATTGTGTATGGTCATAAAGGAACCGGCAGTGAGGAAGATAAAGCGTTATCTTGTGATAGTATTGAGCTAAGTTATCCATTGAGTACATATGATAAAGATTCTTTTAATAAAGCTTTGAAGGACCTTGAACCTGCTGGATGGACGCCACTGGCAGGGTCACTGGAAAAGGCAAGAGAAGTGCTGGGATCTGACGCCGGTGACAATGTTGAGAATGTTATTTATGTCATCAGTGATGGCACCGAGACATGTGGCGGTAATCCCGTTAAAAAGGCAAAAGAGCTGCATGAATCTGATTTAAATGCAACAGTCAATGTGATTGCTTTTGATGTCAATTCCGAAGAACAAAAACAGCTGAAAGAAGTTGCCGATGCGGGAGGTGGATCATTTAAATCCGTAGCAAACGGCAAAAGCATGTTCGACATGGTGGATGAGATTGTAGATGAAGCCGTTTCAGGTCTGGACGTGAATTTGTGGACTGCTAGAGAAGGCCAGGATATAAATAATGAGCATCGTGGCAAGCAGAATGAATTAAACGATGCGGAAAGCGTATTTAATGCGTTTATTGACGATGAACATGACGCATTAATGAGTGCGTTCGATAAATTGGAAGAGTCAGGGCGAATTGATGAAGAGACAGCAAATCAAACTGAACAAAAACTTTCCGACAGAAGAGATACCCTGAGGCAATACAATGATCAGCTCCGGAAAGAATACGGTCAAACACTTAACGACGAACGAGAGAAAACCTTTGATCTGCTGGATGATATAAAGCAGAAAAAAATGGATGAGTTGAGTAAAGACTAATAGCTTCTATAGGGATTGTCTTGTTGCTAAATAAAAAGCGAACAGTCTCGGTACTGTTCGCTTAATTATCACGTTTTTTTTATAAGAAGAGCGCTCTTATTTACGCACCATGCCGTGTGGGTCAATAACGAACTTTTTAGCGACGCCACTGTCAAAATCCTTATACCCCTGTGGCGCTTCATCCAGCGAGATAACGGTAGCATTAACCACATTGGCAATGTCTGCTTTGCCATGTAAAATGGCGTTCATTAACTGGCGCTGGTACTTCATGGCTGGTGTTTGCCCAGTCGCAAAACTGTGGGCTTTGGACCACCCTAAACCGAAGCGCATCTTAAGAGATCCGTGCATGGCGTCTTGGTCCTTGGCGCCGGGATCATCCGTCACATAAATGCCTGAAACACCAAATTTACCACCGGCTTCCACAACGTCCATCATTGTGTTTAATACCGCAGCTGGCGCTTCTTCATGATTCGTTCCATGTCCATAGGCTTCAAAACCTACTGCATCTATACCACAATCTACTTCCGGCACACCTAGGATTTGCTCAATTTGTTCGCCGACATCATCATGATCCTGCAGGTTAATCGTTTCACAGCCGAAGCTTCGAGCCTGTTTCAACCGCTCTTCTTTTAAATCGCCGACAATGACAACGGCGGCTCCGAGCAATTGAGCAGAATGAGCAGCGGCCAGACCAACTGGACCTGCACCGGCCACATACACAGTAGATCCTGAGGTGACACCGGCATTCACCGCTCCGTGATATCCAGTTGGAAAAATGTCAGATAACATGGTGAGATCAAGGATTTTTTCCATTGCTAAGTCTTTGTCCGGAAATTTCAACAATTGGAAGTCAGCATAAGGCACCATCACATATTCGGATTGGCCGCCAACCCAGCCTCCCATGTCGACATAACCGTACGCCCCACCTGGACGTTCGGGATTCACGTTCTGACAAATATGCGTATCTTGGCGACGGCACATTTTACAACGGCCGCAAGCCACATTAAATGGCACGGACACAATATCGCCTTTCTTTAAGAACTCCACGTCCCGGCCGACTTCTACAATTTCACCGGTGATTTCGTGTCCAAGTACTAACCCTTCTGGAGCGGTTGTACGCCCCCGTACCATGTGCTGGTCGCTACCGCAAATATTAGTGACAATGTTTTTAATAATAACGCCGTGCTCACATTTGCGCCCGGCATTTTCCTTTGGTACACCAGGTCCTTCATGCAAAACCAAATCCGGGTACGATATATCTTGAACTTCTACCTTGCCACTTCCTAAGTACACGACACCACGATTATCAGCCAACAAAAAACCTCCTAGAATAAATCAGATCTCCCAGTGTTCACTTATTTGCGACCGTCTTAGTTATCTTATTCCCGGTCCTGTTATTTTAAAACTAAAAAGGGTAAGAAAATTCAGTGTTTATTAAATGGAAATACGGGAATATATCGTGTACGTATGCATAAGCTTTTAAAAGGTTTCAAGAAAGGATGGATTTTCATGGGAACATTAAATCTGGAAATGGCTAAAAAGGTCATTGAGGGAGCAGAAGCAGAAGCGGCTAACATAGGGGTACAGATGGTTATTTCTGTCATGGATGATGGGGGAAATCTGATTGCCACCCATCGCATGGATGATGCATGGCTCGCAAGTGTGGATATCGCACGGAATAAGGCTTGGACATCCGTTGCGCTTAAAATGCCAACCTCCAACCTGGAAGATGCGACGGTACCAAATGCTGAGTTATGGGGACTTAATACAACGAATCAGGGAAAAATTGTTGTATTCGGTGGCGGCATCCCGCTGGAAAAGGACGGAAAAGTACTCGGAGCGATTGGCGTAAGTGGTGGCGCCGTACCACAGGATGTTCAAGTAGCAGAAGCGGGTGTTAACGTATTTGAAAAAGAAAAATAAGTGATGAAATAGGACCTCCATCAGAATGGGGGTTTTATTTTTATTTTTATTTTTCAGTCCCCAAATGGCGTGATACGATATAAAGGTGATTATATTGCGTGAGAGGGAGCTGAGAATGGTGGCTATATTAACAAATGATTGGGCGCCGATGCTGCAGAATGAATTTCAGAAAGACTATTATTTACAGCTGCGTTCATTTTTAAAACAGGAGTATGGTACCGGTGCGGTTTATCCTGATATGCACGATATTTTTAACGCTCTTCATTATACAACCTATGAAAATACGAAAGTGGTTATTCTTGGACAGGATCCATACCATGGTCCCAATCAGGCGCATGGATTAAGTTTTTCCGTTCAGCCGGAAGTCACGATACCACCTTCGTTAAAAAACATCTATAGGGAACTTCATCATGATCTTGGTATTCCGATCCCTCATCACGGGTGTCTGACAGACTGGGCTAAACAAGGTGTTCTTTTGTTAAATACGGTTCTGACGGTCAGAGCAGGAAAACCGGCATCTCACCGTGGAAAAGGATGGGAAAATTTCACGAATGAAGTGATCAGACAGGTGAATGCCAAACAAGATCCGGTCGTATTTATCCTTTGGGGGCGGCATGCACAGGCAAAAGAGACGCTAATTACAGCACCGCACCATCAGATCATTAAATCACCACACCCGAGTCCGTTTTCCGCGCACAAAGGGTTTTTTGGCATCCGCCCATTTTCACGTGCCAATCAATTTCTAGACGCGTCCGGCCGTACACCTATTGACTGGCGCGTCCGGGAATGAACCTATATGCGAACTGCAATAATTTTTGAAAAACGCAGCTAGAACACTTGTTTGCTTCTGGTCGGTGTGATATACTACGTGTAAATAAACGCCTAGACAAGAACAAAAAATTCAGAAACACAGGGAGGAACTGTTATGAAATATTATGCCGTGATTTTAACCTTGCAAGATGAAGAAAAGAACCGATCATTTCGTCCACAACACTTGGCGTTCCTGGAGCAAATGAGACAGGAAAATAAAGTAGTGATGAACGGACCATTTACTGATGGGGCTGGTGGTTTGGTTATCTATGCAGCGAATGATTTGGAAGAAGCTATATCCTATCTGAAACAGGACCCCTATATTGTAAATGGCGCAAGAAACTGGGAAATTCATGAATGGGCGTTGGACACGAACCCTAACTTTCAATTGTAACGTGACTTATGGGATGATGCGTTAAATTATTTTAGGGCAGGGGAACAAGCGGGTTGGTTGACACTTTTGTACAAGGGTAATCATACAACAACCGCCCTGTTTGCTTGTTCTTCGTAGTCCTATGTCTAAATATACACCATCTGCAGCTAGTCGGCTGATTGTCTGAAGCGTTGTTGCGGTAAAATAGTTCGCACGATGACAGGCACGTTTTTGACGTACGAATCCTTTTTGTAGTATGCACCCAGATTTCCTATTGCACGCCCAACTAGCAGCCAATGCCAAAGGATGGAGGTGCTGTTAGGGATAACTGGTTCGTTGTTTTTTCATACAGCACAATCCAAACATTCACTGCCCTACACAAGCACCTTGCTGTTGGTATGCTTTTTTGAATATTTGACTAATAAACGCTCGCACTCCTCCCATTCTGGGGAACCGACCGCATGCGACGTTGCTGTCTGCTGCTGTTTTTGTTGTCTGTTACGTTCCTGCTTTTGTTTTCGTTTCTGAAACCAGCCGGGTATAACTTCACTGCCGGCAGTCGAGGGACGTTGATGCTGTTGCTGCAGTTGGCGGTTACGGAAGGCAGCTTCATTCGCAGCTACCTGTTCAACGGTCGTAATACCTTTTTTGGACCAGGCTTTTAGAATGCCTTTTACATATTGCCATCTGGGCTTTTGTTGGTCCAAGGCACGTTGCATGGCCTCAAGTACAAGCGGTTCACCGATGTCGTTGATCCAATGGCAGATATCATCGGCAGTGTAAGAACTAGCCATGCCAAAATAATCCTGGTAAAACCGGATGGCATCAGTTGTCGTTGTTGTTTGTTTTGTTTTATGTTTTATTTTATTTTTGTTTATGTATTGTTTAACTAATGGGTCCGCATTGTGGTCCGTGTTGTGGTCCACGTTGTCCTCCGCATAGTGGACCATGTTGTCTGCCGTATAGTGGTTCTTGTTGTGGTGCGCACTGACTTTTGTACTGTTAGTGGTACTGTGGTCCGTGTTGTGGTCCATATTGTCCTTCACATTGTGGACCAGGCTATCTTTGGTCGTGTGGGCTGCACGTTGGTTCGTATTGTGGTTCATATTATCTTCGTTCATTTGGTGTGCTGCTTGGTTCTCGATAGGTTCGTTGACGGGCTGTTCCAATGAGTCATGAGTAAAATGTGCTGATTGCTCTGCTTGGGACGGCTGCGTCTGCCATTGGGTTTCAGAAGCAGGGATTGTGTCTTGTTTCGCATCCGTTTCTACGTCCATGAAACTATTAACTTGGCACATTGGTTTAATTTGTGAAATCATTTGATAGACAGCGGCCTGCCTTCCGCTCCGTGATGTTACGCGGATGTAGCCTTTTTCTTGCAGCTCATCGCGTGCGCGTTTAAACGACGAGCCTTTGATACCGGATTTTAACTCAATAATGGAAACAGGAACGGAGAACGTTTTTTGCCATCCGGATAGATTATTGAAATGCATTAATGTGTTCCAAAGTGCGACAGCCGATCCGGACAGTGGATTGAAAATTATTTGCTGGTAAAAAGCGTTTAATTCTTTTAAGTAGTTCATATGAATGCTCCTTTATATTTTTACGTATGTGTTAAATGTCCTTATCATCCAGCGACAACATGTGACGAAAATGCGGGTCCTTTAATTTCTTCTTCACTTGCCGCCCCCAATTTTTCACCGCGTCAACAGTTGTGTTTTCCTGTTCGGCGATTGTTTTATAGGACATTTCTTGGATAATAGCGTAATAGACCCATTTCCATTGCTTGTCCGTCAGTTGGGACTGAAGATTTTTCCAAAGATTGGAATCAGCCAGCTGGAGTTGGTGATTGGCCGCTATGGGACGGGCGCCCTCCGTGCCTCGGTGGTAATTGCCGTCAGTGTATTGTGTGTGTTGCTCGTGAACGGTTTGCTGAAGAATCTCATGTTGTCTGGTATCATGCCGCATACGATCAATCAGACGGTTTCGGATGATATAGTTGAAGTACGTTGCCATGGGCCCCTTGTCCGGTTGATACGTTTCAAACGCATTCCAAAGTGCGACTAACCCCTCCTGAAAAAAGTCATGATGCGGGTCACGGATGTTCATTTTGTGAATCTGATAATGAATTCGCCGCTCGTTTTGCTGAAAAATCTCCTCAAATGTCAGTTTTTTGTCCATGTGATTACTCCTTTATGATTTTGGATAGAACGCTTCTACTCCTATAATCGAAAAAAGAAGTCAAAAAGTGTCATGGTAATGAAAAAAGTTTTGTCTTTTTTGTGACATTTTGTGTTGAGATGGGTCTGAAAAGGAGAGAGGGGACCATTACTTAGTCGTTCAGTTTTGGGAGTACAATTTTATTATAAAGTCGTATAAATAACCGTAAAAAAAATCGTAAAGTATTTGTAGGTGCTTTCACATGGCACAAATGTAGCGATCATATAAAATAGTTTCAATAGACGTCGCATTCATTTATAATAAAAGGCACCTTGAACCATTGTTTCTTAGACAGTCACTTTAAAAAGGAGAGATACACATGAGCAACAAAATTAAATTGGGAGTCGTCGGTTATGGTAATCTGGGAAAAGGCGCAGTAAAAGCCATTAAAGCAACTGAAGACCTGGAATTAGTTGCCGTTTTCACCAGAAGGGATCCGGAAGCATTGAAACTTGATGATCCTGATGCTAAAGCTGTACATATTGATAACGCAGGCAATTACCAAAATGACATTGATGTAATGCTGCTTTGTGGTGGATCGGCAACAGATTTACCCGAACAAACCCCATACTTTGCAAGCATGTTTAACACAGTGGACAGTTATGATACGCATGCAAAAATTCCCGAGTTTTATCAAATGGTCAATGAAGTTGCAACAAAACATCATACAACTGCTATTATCTCAACAGGCTGGGATCCGGGCTTGTTCTCTCTAAACCGCGTAATGGCTGATGCGATTTTACCTAACGGAGAAAACTATTCATTTTGGGGAAAAGGACTCAGCCAGGGACACTCTGATGCGGTAAGAAGAGTTAACGGTGTGAAAAATGGTGTCCAATATACCATTCCATCCGAGGAAGCAATTGAACAAGTACGCAGCGGTGCCAACCCGGAATTAACCAAATCGGGGAAACATCGCCGTGTTTGCTATGTTGTCGCTGAAAAGGATGCGGACAAAGCAGCAATCGAAAATGAAATCAAAACCATGCCGAACTATTTCGCCGATTATGACACAGAAGTGAATTTTATTTCCGAGGAAGAATTGGAACGTGACCATTCTAAGGCACCACACGGTGGCTTTGTGATTCGAAGTGGCAATACAGGAGAAGCTAACAAACAAATTTACGAGTTCTCGCTCACATTAGACAGCAACCCTGAATTTACGTCCAGTGTGTTAGTCGCATATGCAAGAGCTGCCCATCGAATGAGCCAGGAAAATCAATTTGGTGCCAAAACAGTTTATGATGTCGCACCAGCTTATATTTCACCACGATCAGCAGAGGCGTTAAGAAGGGATTATTTATAAGGAGTAATTGCAGCTGCACAGGGCTGACTCAAACAGCCATTCAGTTTTAGCAAAGAGAATATAAAATAACAAATTTATTGCGATGCAAATCACAAGTGGTTTAGCATCCTTTTTTTATTGTTATGACAATCTTAAGTTTCATTTGCATAATGAAATAACATACCAACTGCCATACTTATCTGCTAAATCCTTGTTATTTTCAATGTTATTTAATGCGAAAATTATAGTATTCTAGGTGAAAAGAGATGATTAATGTGACTGCATTGTTGAACGCATGGGACTGTAAAACGTACAAAAGTTTCCAGGGGAACAGAAGAAGTAAGAGGTAATCTGTGACAGGAACTCTAAAAAAGCAATCACAAGTGAAGTTCGACAGTAAAAAATTGATTAGAAGTTTTTTTAAAATAGATACCGAAGAAAATATTAAGATGATTTCTATAACAAGTATTTTAAATTACTTTTTTGTACTCTTAAATTGAACCACGGAGAGCGTAAAATAGTTTGTGTAAATGAATATACCTAAACGATGGTCATAGAAAAAGGAAGACCTTTTCCTGTAGAATAGAGTTAGCACACAAAACCCACAGGAGGTCTTCCCTATGAGTCATCTTACTACAGATTTGCTAGAAGGACTAGCCCAAAAGCAGGATATTGAAGAAATTTTTCGCCATCACTTGGAAACAGCCATCAATCAGCTTTTAAAACACGAATTAACGGCTTTCCTGGACTATGAGCCTTATGAGCAGGCCGGCGTTAACTCCGGTAATTCCCGTAACGGGTTCTATGACCGAACGTTCAAAACGGAATACGGCAGCCTTGAGCTGCATATTCCCAGAGACCGCAACGGTTCCTTTCAGCAACAAACGCTGGCGCCTTATAAACGTTCTAACGACACGCTGGAACAATTTGTAATCCATTTGTACGAAAAGGGCATAACGACGGATGAAATTGCTGATTTGATCGAAAAAATGTATGGTCAACATTATTCCAAACAGACCGTTTCAAATCTGACACAGCTTGTGTCAGAAGATGTTCAGGCATTCCATGAGCGAACCCTGGAGCGACGTTATGTGTGCATTTATCTGGATGCCACCCAGATCCCGATTCGTCGTCAAAGCGTTGAAAAAGAATCGGTCTATATTGCCATTGGCATTGCAGAAGATGGCGGCAAAGAAGTACTGGACTTTACCATTGCCCCAACGGAATCCGCCAATGTGTGGGAGGAGTTGGTACAGCACTTATCTGAACGCGGTGTTGAACATGTCCTTCTCTTTATTTCGGACGGCTTGAACGGCATGACAGATGCCTTGCATCGTGTCTACCCAAAAGCCAAACATCAGGTGTGCTGTGTCCATGTTTCCCGCAATATCGCTAACAAAGTTCGTGTGAAAGATCGTGCGGCTATTCTGGATGATTTCAAGGCTATTTACGAAGCTGAGGACCGCCAGCAAGCTCTTAGTGCCCTGGACCAATTTCAAAATAAATGGCACAAAACGTATCCTCGCGCTGTCGACGCAGTGATGAGACAGGATCGCTTATTAACGTTCTATGATTTCCCGGTATCCATCCGTTCCAGTATTTATACCACAAATCTCATCGAAGGATTTAACAAGGAAATCAAACGCTACGTCAAACGCAAAGAACAATTTCCCAACGAGGATGCCCTGGAACGTTTTCTGGTAACCCAATTTTTGGATTACAACCATAAATTCGGTATGCGGTGCCACAAAGGATTTGGAAAGGCGAAGCCCGAACTACTGCAGATGTTTGAAGCGCTGGAAAATCAGGCTTAACACCGCCATCCTTGACCCTGCTTGCGGTCGTGGTGGTGTGTACATGGCGGCTGGGCAAAATAAAGCCCTCAAGGGGCTCCATCCGCACACCGAGCGTACCACGACCGATCTCTTCTACGTTCTCGCTGGCCGGGTCCCTGAACCCAACACAGCGAATCACGAAGAAGAGGCGCAGGGTCAAGGACAAGCAGCTGCCGCTGTGGCTTAGAGCAGCCACCTAATCTTGAAACTTTGAAAAACAATGGCTAACCTTCTACAGGAATAGGGTCATTTACACAAAATTATTGACGCCCCCGAACCACGTAGACCATTACTTAGTTGACTTTCTCACTTAAGATTGGTAAGATGATTTTGAAAATAATAAATGTTTCCGCTAGGGGTGCCCTTTTAGAAGGGCTGAGATTAAAGTGATACTTTAGAACCCTTACAACCTGATCTGGTTCATACCAGCGGAGGGAAGTGGTATCGTCGCTTGTCTATGTTTATGAAAAATGGTTTCTTTCCATAAATGGACGTAAGCAGCGAACCTTCCCCTCCTCAATCTGTCGGAAACAGTAAAAGAGGAGGATTTTTTAATGAAATTTTCAGAAACACTGCGAGAGGCAACGAAACAAAGCTGGGAGATGAGTCTGCATCATCCGTTTGTTACGGGAATTGCAAATGGTGATTTGCCACTGGAGACGTTTAAGTATTATATTCTCCAGGACATTTACTATTTGAAGCATTACGGGAAAGTGCATGCGATGGCAGCCGCGCAGGCAAGGGATTTCGAGACGACGGCGTTACTTGCGGATAAAGCGAAGATGACGGCACAGGCTGAATTGACGGTTCATGAGGAACATGCACGCGTTCTGAACATTACGAAGGAGGATATGGCGCAGTTTAAACCAGCCCCGACGGCATACGGGTATACATCTCACTTGTACCGGGCTGCTCTCTCAGGCAGCCTCGGGCAGACGATTGCTGCGGTACTTCCTTGTTATTGGCTGTATGCGGACATTGGCCAGGTTTATCAGAACGCGGTACCGCAGGAAGAAATCTATCAAAATTGGATTCAAATGTATGCAAGCGAATGGTTTCAAACTTCGACCCAGGAAATGATTGATCTGCTGGATGCACTGGCGGAAGAGGCCAGTGAACAGGAAAGAGAAGCCATGAAAGAACAATTTGTTATTGCCAAAGAATACGAGCTTGCATTCTGGGAAATGTCCTATACGAAAGAAACGTGGCTTTCCAGCAGAATGGCCGTGCGACAATAAGTATACGTGGCATAGCGATGTGCCGCTATACCAACGTGAAACAATCCCCATCTGTACAGGTGGGGATTTGTTATGGTTAAAGTATATAATGTTTTGTCCTGGAAATGATGAGAATGATCGGGAGAAGGAGGATATACCATGTGCCACTTACCGGAGCCATTACACTTATCATTTTATCACCAGCCGACCCTCCAACTGGCGCAGTCACTGCTAGGAAAATTGCTGCTGAAGGAAACAAAGGAGGGGGTTGCCGGCGGTTTGATTGTGGAAACGGAAGGCTACATTGGGCCTGGTGATCGTGCAGCCCATAGTTTTAATCACCGTCGCACGAAACGAACGGAAATCATGTTCGGTGAGGCTGGTTATACATATACGTATTCGATGCATACGCACTGTCTCTTTAATGTTGTGAGCGGCCAGATTGACGCGCCGGAAGCTGTATTGATTCGCGGTGTGGAGCCGTATATTGGCCAGGAATTAATGGAACCACGGCGGCCCAAAGCGAAAAAGAAAAAAGAATGGACGAATGGCCCCGGCAAATTAACGAAAGCGCTCGGCATCACGATGGATGATTATGGACATGCACTTAATCAGCGTCCGCTGTGGATTGCTCCGGGGAGAAGTGTGGATGTTTCAGAAATTGCTGCTGGTCCACGGATCGGGATTGGAAACGCCGGGGAGGCAAAAGACTATCCATGGCGCTTTTGGATCCGCGACAATGCGTTTGTTTCCAGATGAAGAAACGCAAGCGTCCTCGAAGGCTAAAAACGTCACGTCCTTGAAAAAGAAAACCACTTTTGAATGGGAAGATGTGTCGATGATTCCCCGTAAAGCGTTGATAATTGCAGCTAAAGCGTTGATGTTGCGCCGTGAAGCGTTGATAATTGCAGCTAAAGCGTCGATGTTGCGCCGTGAACCGTTGATATCCGTTGCTAAAGCGTTGATGTTTGCCGCACACCGGTTGATATCTGCTTTTGAAATTGCGATACGCCTTCAGTACCGGCAGGCTAAAACCGCGACATCCTGTGCGGGCGCCTGCACTAGCGCGTCGAAGCTGGACATGGCTGATTTGGAACCTCAGCTGTCCACAGCAACCAAATCTACCATTATCTAGATAGTAAAAAAGCGAACAGTGTGGGTGCTGTTCGCTTCGTGTGGCTGCCTCCCTGGGACTAGAAGATCGTCTCCGAGGTCCTATTCAGCGGTGATAAATGCATCTTCAACGCCTGCTTTTTTGACTTCCTCTAGTCGTGCTTTGGCGTTATCTCGTACGAAGAAGGCACCGGCCTGTATGCGGTACCAACGCTTGCCGGAAATGGTAACTGCCGCGACAAATGACTCGATTCCTTTTGACCGAAGATGGGCTGTCCGATTTTCTGCATTTTCTTTTGATTGAAAGGAACCGGCAATTACTTTATAAAGTGTTCCAGCGCTTGCTTTACGCTCGAGGTTGAATGCTTTTGCTAATCCATTCACGTGTCCCTGTGCAACGGTTTGCCGCCAGGAAGCATCCTTCATCAGGTCAGCATCATGATCATTGTCGATAAACCCATTTTCCGTTAAAAGCGCTGGCATCATCGTTTCTCGCAGTACATGAAAGTTTGCCTTTTTCTGCCCACGGTTGCTAAGCTGATTCACCTTTGTTATTTCGTTGTGCATGATACCCTGATAATGTGCTGTTGTCGAGGAATCAGACAAGCTCGAGTGAATATAGTCCTCATATCCTTGCGCGGCCCCATTATAGGAATTGCAGTGAATGGACAAATAATAGTCCGCACCCCAAGCATTGGCTTCGTTTGTTCGCTCACTTAAGCTTTTGCTGCTGTCATCAGTCCGGCTCATGCGGACATAGACGTCATTGTAATCATTGGTTAAAAGATGACGGATGCGTTGCGCTATATCCAGCGTCATATCTTTTTCTTGCATGCCGTTTCCTTGTGCTCCCGGATCGGCACCACCATGCCCCGGATCTACATAAAATTTCACTACGAAAACCCTCCTCTCTGTTTACAGACCTGTTCAATCATATTGTATTAAAAGGAAGCGACGAACAATTGGACAAATGATTGGATTTGGCTAAATTAAGTCAAACGATGAGAATGACGACAGCATGCCTTAGGTTGAGGAAACTCTATTGCGAGATCGCGCTTCCTATAACTATAATCGGATGTCGGTGAGAAAAGGTGTGATGCGGATTTAACAATACCTGCCAACGTTTATTTAACCTGTCGAATTGTAGACTATTTTGGCAGGAGAGGTTATAATGATTTAAGTAGAACAACTTGTGCGATGGCAACGAATAAAGCAAAAAGGGAGGGGGAGTTAGCGTTGACAAATGAACAAAATCTGCAAATCATGCAGGCCATCAAAGAGCTGCAGGAGCAAATGAATGCAGGATTTGCAAAAGTGGATCAGCGGTTCGAAGCGGTTGATCAAAGGTTTGAGGCGGTTGATCAGAGATTTGAGGCAATCGATCAGAGATTTGAGGCGATCGATCAAAGATTTGACAAAATGCAAGAAGAGATGGACACCAGGTTTAAAGAAGTGGATGCAAGGTTTGAAGCAATGGACACTAGGTTTAAAGAAATGGACGAAAAAATGGATTCCGGGTTTAATCAGATGAATAAAAAGATGGACGACCTGCAGGGCAGTGTTGAATTGCTTGCCAAGAAAACATGGCATAATGAGGATGATATATATAAGGTGAAAAGAACGATGGGGATGGTATAAGAATCAGCTTTTCGCAGCCGAAACGAGGCTGTTTTTTTTGTCTGAATTAATTGTTGGTGCCAGGCACTTATATAATTCTGAATAGTTATAGTGCCTGGCACGTTTGTGTAACTTTATGTATAATTAGAACTAGCGAATAACTTAATCGTTTAGGGTACGGGTGATTTCAACTTATGAAATCTTAAAAGGGAAGCTGGTTAAAGTCCAGCGCGGTCCCGCCACTGTATTTGCGAGCTAGCTGCTATGACCACTGTACATGTGTATGTATGGGAAGGTGCAGCAAGTGATGACCATGAGCCAGGAGACCTGCCTGTTACCTTCATGCACCAATGCCTACGAGGAATAGGAGGGTGTAAAGGGGCAGGCTAATGATGACTGTTCTTTTACATAACCATCTTCATTTCTCGTGAAGATGGTTTTTTATTTGCGTACACTAGGAGGTATTGAAATGAAAAAGGTTTTATCATTTTTTCTATTGGTCATGTTTACAATCGGTCTTTTAACCGGATGCGGTTCTGAAAGTCCCGACTCCGAAAAAGAGCCAGAGAACAAAGATGGAAAAACGGAAGAAACAGAAACGGGGCAATCTGCTTTTCCACTAACGGTAACAGATGCACTCAATCAAGAAATGACTATTGCCGATAAGCCGGAGCGGATTGTTTCCTTAATTCCAAGTAATACCGAAATTGCCTTTGCGCTTGGGTTAGGGGATAAAATTGTCGGTGTCTCTGATCATGACAATTATCCGGAAGCGGTCAAGGAAAAAGAAAAAGTAGGCGGTATGGAATTGAACGTGGAAGTGATTCTAAGCCTTGAGCCTGATCTTGTGCTCGCACATGCTTCCAGCGCACATAATTCTAAAGAAGCGTTACAGCAGCTTCGGGATGCTGGCATTCATGTGTTTGTGGTACACGATGCACAGCAAATTGAAGAGACGTATGAAGCGGTTGAACAAATTGGACAGGTTACTGGCACGCAAGAAAAGGCAGAAGCTATTATTAGCAATATGAAAGAAGAATTTGCCGCACTGCGTGAAAAAACAGATGAAATAAGCGATGAGGAACGAAAGTCTGTCTTCTTTGAGGTTGCACCAGCACCAGACATTTTCACTGCAGGTCAACACACCTTTTTTAATGACCTCCTGCAGCTTGTCAATGCGGATAATGCGGCGAAAGAACAAGATGGCTGGGTCCGGATTGATCCTGAGTCCATTGTGGAACTTAATCCGGACGTCATTATAACAACGTACGGGCATTATGAGAATGATCCAGTGGAACAAATCATGAATCGTGATGGCTGGGGGGACATGACCGCGGTAGAAAAAGAGCAGGTTTATGATGTCCAATCCGATCTTGTCAGTCGTCCCGGACCCCGCTTAGTGGAAGGTGCAAAGGAGATTGCCGAGGTTGTTTATCCGGAACTTTTTGAAGAATAACAATGTACTTGCTTATGTGCTGGCGCTAGCGTTCTTACTTATTTCGATGTTGACGGCTATATCCGTCGGCAGTGTTTCTGTTCCTGTATTAGATATCGTAAAGATCATTGGTGCAGACGTTTTTCGCTTACCGATAGCTGAACAGGTCGATCCGGTATATAAGAATATTGTTTCGCAAATTCGCTTGCCCAGAGTGCTTCTTGCTGGTTTAGTGGGGGCCTCTCTTGCCATTGCAGGAGCGGCTTTCCAGGGCCTGCTGCGAAATCCATTGGCAGATCCGTATATTTTAGGTGTCTCTTCCGGCGCTTCCGTGGGGGCAGTAGCAACATTGTTTTTTAATATATCGATTCCTTTGCTTGGGCTTTTTACGCTGCCGGTTGTAAGTATCATAACTGCTCTATTAACTATTTTACTTGTGTTGTTTTTTGCCAAAAGTGTTGATCGGACGATGCGGGTGGAGACGATTATCTTAACAGGTATTATTTTCAGTTCATTTTTGGGTGCTTTTATATCCTTGATTATTGCATTGACAGGTGATGAATTACGGCAAATTATGGGCTGGTTGCTTGGCAGTGTATCGATGCGGGGGTGGAGTTATATTGGCATTATTATCCCGTTTTTCATCCTGGGATCTTTGTTACTTTTATTGAATTGCCGGGAGCTCAATGCGATGTCATTCGGGGAAGAACGGGCGCAGCATCTCGGAGTCGACGTCGAAAAGCGGAAACTCGTGATTCTTGCTGCCGGCTCGATACTCACCGGTGCGGCAGTAGCTGTTTCCGGAGCCATCGGTTTTGTCGGATTGGTGATTCCTCACTTGACAAGGCGGTTATGGGGGCCGGATCATGTTCATCTTCTGCCTTTATCCATTTTAACCGGGGCCGGCTTTTTAATGCTGACAGATCTTATATCACGAACCATTATATCACCAACCATTCTGCCGATTGGCGTGATTACTGCATTAATTGGTGCACCGGTGTTCGGACTTATCCTAATAAAACAACGAAAGGCATAAAGAACGGACGGCTTTTGCATCGAGTATTACGAAAACCGAAAAAGTCGCGCGGCCCGGCCCGAAAGTCGCGCGGCCCCAAGGAGAGGAGGTGTGCTGTTATGTTGAACTTGGAGCATGTTTCTGGCGGCTATGATGGGCAGACAGTTATTAAAGATATCAGTTTTTCTGTTTCGCCGGGAGAGTTTTTTGGAATATTGGGCCCCAATGGGAGTGGCAAAACGACGCTTTTGAAAATGGTGAGTGGTTTAATCCCTTGCATGTCCGGTTCTGTTCAGATTAATAACAAAAATATACGCCATTTTTCGCGAAAAGCTTTGGCTAAGCAAATGGCAGTTCTCCCTCAGCTTACGGCACATGCGTTTTCCTATACGGTCAGGGACACAGTTGCGCTAGGGAGGTATGCCCATCATCAAGGTTTTTTTCAGACGTGGACCGCTGAGGATGAACATGTGCTTCAGACTGTCATGGAGCAAACGAATATTACGAACTTTCAGGATGAGGCGGTGCAGGAATTATCAGGTGGGGAACAGCAACGGGTATTTTTAGCACAGGCATTAGCCCAGCAGCCGAATTTATTATTACTTGATGAACCGACCAACCATCTGGATTTAGCCTATCAAAAGGATTTGCTGGATCTATTGAAAAAAGGGGCGAGACAAGAGGGATTAACTGTTGTTTCTATTTTTCATGATTTGAATCTGGCTAGCTTGTACTGTGACCGGCTGTTGTTGTTGCATGACGGTCAAAAGCGGGCTTTGCATACACCTGATGGCGTGTTGACAGAGGGCCTGATTAAAGAAGTATACCAAACGGATGTGACCAAACATCCACATCCGGCTGTCGCTAAACCACAAATGCATTTGCTTCCTGATGAGGATGATATTTCAGCTGAAGAAGTAAGCATTGGCCCTTCCATGTTACATGTTAAGCAGGAGTATATTAGCTTGGCCGCACCAACTTCACTACGAACATTATCTTCGGGTGTATGTGGAGCTGGCTTTGGCTGGAACAGTGCTTTTGTTAATCGTCATGTAGCAAACAACTATGATTGTTCGGATCCTGAGGGCGAGATGCGGTGTTATCTTGAAAAAAACGGCTTCGACACATCCTGTACAGTCGGCATGATGACAGCGGTTCAGCTAGCAGATGTTGCTTATGGCTTTTGGGAAAACGATCACGTCTCTCTTTTTACCGTCGTAACAGCTGGTGTCGGGAATGCAACTGACGGTACACGTTCTGCCGGGGGACGTCACCCGATGACGCAAGGTACGATTAATACATGGTTGTTTATCAACGGACACGTAACGGAAGAAGCGTTCATCCAGGCTATCATAACCGCAACAGAGGCAAAAGCCCAGGTGTTACGTGAATTGGCTATTACAGATGAAAATACGGGCACCATCGCAACGGGGACTTCAACAGATAGTGTTCTGGTTGCTGCTACTCAACAAGGACAAACACTGTCCTATGCAGGAACCGCTACAGCACTTGGTCAATTAATCGGAAAAAGTGTTTATACAGAAACAAAAAAAGCAATTCAGCGTTACCAGGCGAGGTAAGACATGGTCATTTATCATTTAATCAGTCTGACCCTAGCCGTGATGATAGATCGGATGATTGGCGATCCACCTTCTTGGCCACACCCCGTACGCTGGATCGGCTGGCTTATTTCATGGCTGGATCGTCGTTTGAATAAAGGATTCTTTAAAAAGGCTAAAGGGGCTTTGCTGTTAGTTGTTATTGTGGTAACTGTATTTTCTATGACATGCTTGGTTGTGTGGGGAGCTTATCAATTTCATGCCATAGCTGGAATTGCCGTCGAATCGGTAATGATGGCAACAACCATTGCACAAAATGATTTGAAAAAAGCTGCGATGAATGTTTATCAGCCATTAAAGCAAGGAGATATCGTAACAGCCAGACAGCGGGTGTCCATGATTGTCGGCAGGGACACCGAATCAATGAATGAAAGCGGGATTACGCGGGCAACTGTTGAGACCATTGCAGAAAATATTAGCGATGGGATTACGGCTCCATTATTTTGGGCACTTATAGGCGGTGCGCCATTGGCAATGGTTTATCGCGCTGTTAATACGTGTGACTCGATGGTAGGATACGAAAATGTACAATACAGTGCATTCGGCTGGGCGTCTGCCCGGTTGGATGATGTACTTAATTGGCTCCCAAGCCGCATTACCGGTTTTTGTATGCTTGCCACCACCTCCTCTCCGCACATGACGAAGCAGCAGGTGTTTCATGATTTGAAAATAGAGGCAAAAAAGCATCCAAGTCCGAATAGCGGATGGGGGGAGGCTGCGGTTGCTCTTCTTTTGGGTGTGCAACTGGGCGGAACTAACTATTATCAGGGCGTGAAATCGGAGCGTGCGGTTATGGGGCGACCGTGGGAAAACTTGCAAAAAGATCATATAAAAGCTGCCCTCACCGTCATGGCACGTTCAGTAAGATTATTTTTAATACTTTTATGGATAGGGGGAGGATGTTATGCAATTACCGGCACATGGCTCTAATCCGGATCATCTGTTTAAAGCTTTGGATATGGAACCGCCCGCGGAAATGGTGGATTTCAGTGTCAATATTAATCCTTTAGGTGCACCTAGAGAAATCAAACACCACTGGCAAAACTGGCTGGGAGATATTGCTGATTACCCAGACCCATCAGCCGCACAACTGAAACAGGCTATTGCTGCCAATGAAGGTGTAAGAGAGGCGTGTCTGCTGATCGGAAATGGCGCATCCGAACTCATTACGTTAATTGCCCGTTATCTTTACGGAAAAAAGGTGCTAATCATCCACCCGGCTTTTTCCGAATATGCGTCTGCTTGCAAGAACGAACATTGCACCATTTTTTACCATATCGTTCATCCACCGAATTGGCAGTTGAAGAAAGCTTCATTGGAACAGGAGATAAAGGCTGTTGATGCCGTGTTCTTTTGCCATCCTAATAATCCGACTGGTGTGCAATATGATAGTTCAACTATTGATTGGCTTATTGATACATGCCACCAGGCCAAAACCTTGTTAATCATCGATGAGGCATTTTATGATTTTTCATCCAATCCCATTTCGTCCATGAAGCAGGCTAGTCAATCACCATACTTATTGGTATTGCGTTCATTGACAAAAATGTATAGTATTGCCGGATTGCGCCTGGGTTTTCTGGCGGGACATCCGGAACTGCTTGCACGAATCGGAACAAGCCAGCCGCATTGGAGCGTCAATGCCATCGCTTTAAAAGCTGGGGCCGTGTGCCTGAATAATCATCAGCATAGTAAACAAACCCGCGCGTATATATCAGCTGAGAGAGAACGATTGTTTTCTTACTTCAAGGAAAATAATTTTCAGCACAGTCCAGGGTCGGTCAATTTTTACCTTATCCGAGATCCTTCATTGGGCGATCAGCAGGAATTGTTCTTGTTTTTATTGCGAAGCGGGATTGTTCTCCGGCACACGTATAATTTTCCCGGGCTTGAAGGAAAGTGGTTGCGTGCGGCAATTAAAAAAGAAGCGGAAAACAATTGGTTGATGGAGGCACTATCCGAATGGAAAAAGGGAAATTGATTTTTGTCACAGGCGGGGTCCGGAGCGGAAAAAGCTCCTTTGCAGAAAACATGGCTATAAACTTAAGCCGGCAGTTGGAAGCAAACTTGCACTATATTGCGTGTGGTGTTCCTTCTGATGAGGAGATGATTGAACGGATTGCCCGTCACCGGGAAAACCGCACAAATGCATCCACACCCTGGAAAACATGGGAATGCCCGTATCATTTGCAGCGCATTTCCAACTATTTTTCGAAACAGGATATACTCGTACTGGATTGTGTTACCACCCTATTAAACAATTATTTATTCGAGTGCAACATAGATGAGCCTGATCAGGTGATAGATTGTATTTCCATAGATATAGCCAGTCTCAAGCGCGCTTCTGCCGGGTTGATTGTTGTTTCTAATGAAGTTGCCCAAGGGATTCCTAATCAGGAGCCATTTATAAGGAACTATCAATCCATACTCGGTAATGTTCATCAAAACATCGTCAATCGGGCGGATGCTGCTTATCTAGTTGAAAACGGCATACCGATTTGTAAGAAAGGGGCCATGGCATGAAAGGGATGATGATTCAAGGAACAGCTTCCAATGTAGGGAAAAGTCTATTCACAACAGCATTGTGCCGGCTATTTGCTAATAAGGGATATACGGTAGCGCCGTTTAAAGCACAGAATATGTCCAATCGCACGATACAAACAGAAGACGGAAAGGAAATGAGTGTTGCGCAAGCGCAGCAAGCGAAAGCAGCGAATTACACGCCTTCTGTCCTCATGAATCCGATTATATTGAAGCCTGGTGAAAATCATCAGACCAAGGTGGTTTTTATGGGTGAGACAATGCGTACGATGGATGGCCGAGATTATCAACAAACGTATTACCATGACGCCAGACAAACCATACAAGCGGCATTATCCCAGTTGGATCAAGCGGTTGATTTTACTTTCCTCGAAGGAGCGGGCAGTCCTGTGGAAATGAACCTGAAAGACTATGATCTTGCCAATATGGCGGTTGCCGAAATGGCTGATGTCTCTGTTATTCTTGTTGCTGACATTGACAAGGGTGGCGCGTTTGCGAGTATAGTTGGAACGCTGGCACTATTTACGCAGAAAGAAAGAAATCGGGTCAAGGGATTGGTTATAAATAAGTTTCATGGCGATGTTTCCTCGTTTGCTTCGGGGCGTCAGTGGCTGGAGGATTATACCGGTATCCCCGTTTTGGGTGTTATTCCTTACATCGATCACGACCTTGTTGAAGAGGATGGTATGATAGATGTAAGTACACTGGAAGCGCATACGTCCGATCTAACCGACAAAGATGCTACATATGAAAAGCTGGCGGGGCATTTGGAAGCACATATCGACGTGGAAAAGCTATTATCGATCATGCTGGGTGAAGTACATGTTAACTAGTTTACGAGGTATGTTTATAGGGATGGGCATCAATCTGCAGTTTTTTACAAGCATTCCCTTAAAAAAACAGCTCCCAATGAACCGTTTCTATTTGTCATATGCGTTACGGACTTTCCCGCTGCTTGGATTACTGCAGGGGGCGGTCTATACAATCGTTCTGTTTCTACTTCTGTATCATACATCTTTTTCTGATGTCATGATTACACTTTGTCTATGGCTTGTATTCATCCTTCTGTCGGGTGGCATTCACCTGGATGGCTTGATTGACGCAAGTGATGCCTATTTTTCATACCAGGATGTTAACAAGCGGCTGGACATTATGCAAGATCCTCGTGTCGGTGCGTTTGGCGTGTTGTCCGTTATTGTATTTCTCAGCGTGCGGTTCGTCATCTTATATGAGTTGACGACATTGGCAACTGCCTGGACGTTTCCGATGATCCTATTGGTTCCGTTTCTTGGAAAAATGCTGTTGGGAATCTATTTGCAACTGCTGCCGGCAGCTAGAAATCATGGGATGGCCCATTTTTTTAAACAAGGCTCCAGCCGGTTGAACTTGCCGATTTATGGGTTTTATGTAGTCATGACGGGAATAGTGATCGCGCTTTTAAACGTTGAATTACTGCTATGCTATTTGATTCTTATAAGCAGCATGGTTGTTTTCGGATATATCAACAGCGGGAAAATAAAGAAACATTTCGGTGGTATATCAGGTGATACATTAGGGGCGAGTTCTGAAGGGATGGAGTTAGTGTTATGGATAGTCATGTGGCTGTTACACTCTTTCGCCATGGTGTGACGACAGGAAATCTGGAAAAGAGATATATGGGCTGGAGTGATGCGCCGTTAACGCATGAAGCCGAATATGCATTGGAAGCGCTAAAAAGTAATCTGCCAAGCTACGACTTATGTGTAACAAGCGATTTATCCCGGTGCAGTCAAACGGCCGCTATCCTGTGTCCCGATTTACAGCACGTGGAAAGTCGAGCGTTTCGCGAAATGAACTTCGGCCAATGGGAACAGAAAACGTATGAGGAGCTTTGTCATGATGCAGTATATCAGAACTGGCTGAGTGATCCTTTTTCGATAAGGCCGCCTCGTGGTGAAAGCTTTGCCGAAATGGAAAGAAGAGTAATGGAAGGCTGGCAGTCGCTAAAGCAAGCCATCGATGAACGAGGGCATCGGGAAATCTTACTTGTCATACATGGCGGGGTGATCCGTTTGTTGTTAACGAAGCTGGCTAAGGAGGTGAAGCGTTTTTGGCAATGGAAAATCCCTCATAGCAGCGGAATCAGGCTTTGTTGGAACGGTTGTGGTTGGAAGGAGGATGCTCGATGCACTTCATTACAGGTGGTGCCTTCAACGGGAAACGAAAATGGGTGAAAAGAAATTATGCTATGGACCAATGCGTATGGTTGACTGCCTATGAAGCGGATTCCCTAACAATGCCGCCGAACGCTGACATCCCATCTGTTGTCGTATTGGAGGGCCTTGAAGAAGAGATACATACACGAATAAATCCAGTGCTATCACCTGATACAATACGTCAAGATGTCATGAATCAAATCGATCCCTGGTTGGCGTGGGAAGCGGCGGATAGCCACCGACGGCTTGTGATCATAGGAACGGATATTTCCAAGGGGATTGTCCCAATGGAAAAACGGGACCGGTTATGGCGGGACGTGACTGGATGGGTCTATCAGGATTTAGTAGAACGGGCGGAGCGGGCTGATGTGATCTGGTATGGCATGGAACAAACGATAAAACGAAATGATAGAAAGGGGAAATAATGATGCGACTTTATACAAAATCAGGTGACAAAGGGCAGACAAGTGTTATCGGCGGAAGAATGGACAAAGACGACGTTCGTGTGGAAGCATATGGAACCATTGATGAGGTGAATTCGTTTGTTGGAAAGGCTATTTCGGAATTAGACAAGGAGATTTTTCCGGATATCATTGCAGACCTTGAGAAAATACAACACGAATTATTTGACTGTGGCTCTGAATTATCGAATATCACGGAAAAACGCAAACATACATTAACCGAAGAACCAATTACGTACCTGGAAGATAAAATGGATGAATTAATTGATGAAGCACCGGAATTGGAACGGTTTATTTTACCGGGCGGTTCAGATGCCTCGGCGTCGATTCATATCGCCAGAACCGTTGCACGTCGGGCGGAAAGATTGATTGTCTCACTGATGAAAGCAGAAGATAAGATTTCACCTGTCCCATTAAAATATATGAATCGTTTGTCGGACTACTTTTTCGCTGCAGCACGGGTCATCAATGCTAGACTAGATGTTCCGGATGTCGAATACGCACGCAGCGCAAAGGTTTTCCGTGGAACCAATAAGAAGAACAAGGATGAAAAAAGGAGCTAACCAGGGATGAGCAATGCTGTTGTGCAGCCATTAACTGCTGATCTGGAACTTGTTATTGCTTCTGATAATAGTGGTGCGATTGGTGAGAAAGCTCATGATGCAGTAAACACACCAAACACGGTTGTGGGCTACTTCGCCTGTCGTGTTGCGGTCATGGAATGCCTTGCAGCAGGTGGTGAACCACAAACGATTGTGATGCAGAATTTCACCGACGATGATGCTTGGAAGGACTATCAGCGTGGTGTAGGGCTGGTGTTGGATGAATTAATGCTAAACGGGCTTCCCATTACCGGCAGTACCGAAAGTAATTTTGCCAGCCTGCAGTCAGGTCTTGGTCTGACGATGATTGGAACGCGAACTGTGGGAGAAAAATTTGAATTCACAGGTGACGAGGCGTTTGCGGTTATTGGAACCCCTTTAGTCGGCAAGGAAGTACTTGATCAACCCGATAAACTAGCCCCACTTTCTTTATTCCAGCGTCTATGCCGGATGGATTCGGTAAAAGCTTTGTATCCAGTTGGTTCAAAGGGTATTACCTTCGCGTGGAGAGCCTGGACGAAACGAGCGAATGAGTTGGATGGTGTAATGAACTTGGAAAAATCCGCCGGCCCGGCTAGCTGTTTTTTGATTGCATTTGACAAAGAAAATGAGGAGAGAATCAGGGAAGTAGTGGGTTCCTTTTTTCATTGGTTAACGCCTGTGTGATTTGATTATGATGTATAATCGATGACTTTTTACACCACCTTAAGTTTGAGGTGAATGTACATGGTTAATCGTGCGCTTACAACGGCTCTAGTAGGGATAGGAGCTGCCCAATTGTTAAAAATCCCGCTCCATTATAAGCAAACGGGTTCATGGGATTGGAAAAAGCTATTCGGTTCCGGTGATATGCCAAGTTCCCATTCGTCAGCTGTTACGTCAATCACGACTTATGTAGCGCTCAAGAACGGGATTTCCTCGACTGATTTTGGCATCAGCAGCATTTTCGGCCTGATTGTTATGTATGATGCGATGGGGATACGTTGGCAGGCTGGCCAAACAGCAATTGCAGTCAATGATATGTATGAACAAGTGGAAAAGCTTGCCGATCACCATCCCGATTTTGCCTATAAGAAACGTGATAAGGAACTAAAAGAAATGCTCGGCCATATGCCTATTGAAGTGGGCGGTGGTGCACTACTTGGAATTGGCATAGGAGCCCTCAGCCATTTAACTGAAAAACGTTAGCATACGCAGGTACATGGATTGGCATCCCTCTCTCACCTTCCGAATAATCTAGTTTTAAAGGAAAAGAAGGTATTGCTTGGAGGGATTTTTTGTGCTAATATATAGAACAAATGTTCCTTTATAGGAGGGCTCTTATGCATGATGTAAATGACCGTGGCACAAAGAAATGGACTGCCATGATGATACCGGAACATGAAGCATTGTTAAGACAAATGTGGTCTGAGCAGGAATATAAGGAAAAGCCGGTTTTGGATGAACAGCAAAAAGAAGAAATTAACGAGCGGCTGCAAACGGCTGTGAACAATAATCTTACGGTAGAAGTGAAGCATTACAATGGCCGCGACTTTTTGACGAATAAAGGGAAAGTGACAAAAATAAATCAAGAACAATTATGGCTTGGCAATGACACTGTCATTAAGCTTGCTAATATGTTGGATGTGTATGTTGATTGACTTTGATGATAGGGTTAACGCTACCATTGTCTTGAGACTTACTACATATTCAGCGACTTGGAGCGTTAGCAACAAAGGCCCATCAGCTGCCCACGGAAAGCGTAGTGTATTGCCGTAGCGGTGTCATAGCGCTATATCAAATATGATGCTACAACAACGAGCCATTCATCCAGAAAGTCATCTAGTATATTTCTTCATTGTTTTAAGTCTTATATGTTTATTAAAGGCTGTGAAGTTGAGTTATTTATAAAATTTTTTGACTTGTTGTAAAATGAAAGTGAAGGGAGGGGATTTGTGATGAAGATAGGTTTTGTCGGTCTCGGTATTATGGGAAAGCCGATGAGTAAAAACTTAATGAAAGCAGGCTATGAGCTGGTCATTTCCAGCAGCAATCCGGATACAAATAAGGAACTAGGTGCGCTCGGTGCTGAAGTGGTCGATTCGTATACTGAATTGGCTGCGGCTGCGGATGTTATCATCACGATGCTGCCTAATTCACCAGAAGTCAAGCAAGTGGTGCTTGAACGCGGGGGACTTATAGACGGTGCCAAATCCGGCAGTGTCGTCATTGATATGAGCTCGATTGCCCCGACAGTCAGCCAAGAAATCGGTAAAGCGCTGCAGGAAAAGGACATTGGTTTTCTGGATGCTCCGGTAAGCGGTGGAGAACCAAAAGCGATTGATGGTACGATTGCGGTGATGGCCGGTGGAGCTGAGGAGACATTTCAAAACTGCCTGCCTATTATGGAAGCAATGGCTGGTTCAGTTGTCCGAACTGGTGAAGTGGGTTCGGGCAATGCCACCAAACTGGCTAATCAAATCATCGTTGCACTCAACATTGCCGCTGTTTCCGAAGCCATGATGCTGACGCGAAAGATGGGCGTTGACAGTGAATTGGTTTACAACGCGATTCGCGGTGGTCTGGCCGGCAGTAATGTGCTGGATGCCAAAGCACCGATGATGATGGAAGGTAATTTTGACCCGGGCTTTACGATTGATTTGCACTTGAAAGATCTTAACAATGTACTGGAGACCTCCAGTGATATTGGTGTACCGTTGCCACTCGCGGCTTCTGTTAAAGAAACCTTGCAGGCGCTTCAGGCGGGTGGTCACGGTGACAATGATCATGCGGCAATTGTAAAGTTCTATGAAAAGCTGGCAAACATGACGGAGGACTGACTGTTTTAAACGGGAAAGGAGACACCGCAGATGAAGCTGAGTGTACTGGATCAGGCGCCTATTTCCAGAGGATCAGGACCTGTTGAAACATTGGAAAACACACTGGAACTGGCCAAAACAGCTGAAAAACTAGGTTATACCCGTTATTGGGTAGCGGAACATCATAATACCAACGGGCTCACGAGTGTGTCCCCTGAAATATTAATGGCCCGCATTGCTTCCTGTACAGACACAATTCGGGTCGGTTCCGGCGGTGTGCTGCTGCCGCAATACAGTCCGTATAAAGTGGCGGAGAATTTTAAATTGCTTGAAGCAATGTTTCCCGGCCGGATCGATCTTGGAATCGGGCGGTCGCCGGGTGGGTCACAGGACACGCGACTGGCTTTAACCGATGGCGCACCTAAAAGCATGCAGGAATTCCCGCGGCAACTGGCTGACTTGCAGGGCTTTTTGCATAATACCTTGCCAAAAGACCATCCATATCGCCTGGTAAAAGCTGCACCACGAACGGAAACTGTACCACCGATGTGGGTGCTTGGGCTGTCGGAACGGGGAGCGGCTAATGCGGCAGAGCAAGGTGCGGGCTTTGTTTTCGGCCACTTCATCAGCCCAGCAAAAGGACACGAGGCGCTTAGAACATATCGGGAGAACTTCCAGGCTTCCCCAAATGCAGAAAAACCGCATACCATTGTCTGTATTTTTGTCGTATGCGCTGACACAGAGGCAGAAGCGGAGGAACTTGCTCTCAGCCAGGATAAATGGTTGCTGAATGTCGGAAAAGGCTCAGATGTGAAAGTACCCTCAATCGAGGAAGTTAAAAAAAGGACGTTTACAAAGGACGAACTGCAAGAAATCAAAAAGAATCGGGAACGTTGTGTGATCGGTACACCGGAGCAAGTGAAAAAAACGTTACATCGTCTTCAGGATGTATATGATACCGACGAGTTTATGGTGATTACAAATATTTATGACCACAAGGCAAAGCTGCATTCCTATAAGCTATTGGCTGAAGCTTTTCAATGACATGATTAATGTATGAACCAAAAGGGTAAATTAAAGGTAGTAAGACAAATAGGAGGAGATATATTTATGAGTAATTGGCTTACAAGTCTACAAACAGAAACACCTCAGGAGGGTTTTGAATTAGCTATTTTATTGGCGAGAAAAGGGGTAGGCTATACCCAGCCTTCTGAAGATATAAGAGAAAAGCTGCGAACGGTATACGAGGATAATGCGGATAGCCTCATTGCTTCCTCACAGGTCGTTGCCATCCACTACCAGACAATAGCAGCCGCTAACAATTATTGGAAATAAGAAAAAAGTGAGGGACAGGCTCTTTGTCTCACATTGACTGTGACAAGGAGCCTGATGATTCTCTAAGTGCAGTTTTTCAGAAAGACTAGTGACGTTATTTGAATGGGATTATCACGATATGTACATAAACGTGTGGTTCGGAATTTTTTGACAAAAACGGAAGGACAAAAAGTAAATCCACCCTTGTCGAAGAATGTCACGATAGGGGGTTGATTTCAGCTGTAGACGTGATATAATCAACCTATCAATTTCATAGCTTATTTTTTCATATAATCGCGGGGATATGGCCTGCAAGTTTCTACCGGTTTACCGTAAATAAACCGACTATGAAAGAAAGCACCGTGTATGGTGCCATTTTACATAAATGGTACTGTTGTTATTTTCGGTTTTTTATACCCGAAAAACATGCTTTCCTCATAGTTTGAGTGGAAGCTTGTTTTTCGGGTTTTTTAGTTCTTGTTAATCATCATTTACGTACAAATTCCTGGGAAGGGGAGATCATCATGAATTTACTAAAGCAGAAAATTATATCAGAGGGAAACGTATTATCTGATTCGGTATTAAAAGTGGATGCGTTTTTAAATCATCAAGTCGATCCGGTATTAATGCAGGCAATTGGTGAGGAGTTTGCTTCCCGTTTTGCCGGCGAGAAAGTCACCAAGATTCTAACCCTTGAGTCGTCGGGGATCGCGCCGTCAGTGATGGCGGGCTTAGCCATGGGGGTACCGGTTATTTTTGCACGGAAACGTAAGTCTCTCACACTGACAGATCATCTCTATTCTGCAGCCGTTTACTCCTATACTAAAAATGAAACGAAAGAAATTTCGGTATCACAAGACTATATTTCTAGTGATGATGTTGTTTTGGTTATCGATGACTTTCTTGCTAACGGACAGGCGGCTAAAGGGTTAGTTTCAATCGTGGAACAGGCTGAGGCATCGTTGGCCGGCGTCGGCATTGTCATTGAAAAAGGTTTTCAGGACGGGCGTGATGTGTTGCATCAGCATGGTATCCGAGTAGAGTCACTAGCTATCATTGATTCATTAGCTGATGGGAACGCGACATTTCATAATGAGGAGGCGTCACTTTAATGAAAACATTCACGCTTAGTTTGCAGCATTTGCTTGCCATGTATGCTGGAGCCGTTCTAGTGCCGCTCGTTGTTGGTCAGTCACTGGGGCTGACGACGGAACAATTGACTTACTTGGTTGGTATCGATATTTTGATGAGCGGCGTGGCAACCATCCTGCAGGTTATTCGTAATCGCTATTTCGGGATTGGGCTTCCCATTGTTCTCGGGTGTACGTTCACTGCAGTTGGGCCCATGATTGCCATTGGCGGGCAGTACGGTATATCCGCCATTTACGGATCGATTATCGTTTCCGGCGTTTTTGTGATGCTTATCAGTAGATTCTTCGGTAAATTGGTACGTTTTTTCCCGCCAATTGTAACAGGAACGGTGGTAACCATTATTGGAATTACGCTCATTCCGGTCGCCATCAACAATATGGGCGGTGGAGAAGGTGCCAGCGATTTCGGATCAATGATCAATATTTCGCTGGCGTTTGGAACGCTTTTATTCATTATTCTATTGTATCGGTTTTCTAAAGGTTTTATCCAGTCTATCTCCATTTTGCTGGGGCTCGCGATTGGCACGATTGTTGCTGCATTTATGGGAAAAGTTGATTTTTCAGCAGTTACAGAAGCGTCGTATCTCCACATGGTCCAACCATTTTACTTTGGCATGCCGACCTTCGAGTGGTCAGCAATCATCACGATGGTCTTAGTTGCTATCGTTTCATTAGTTGAATCGACCGGTGTTTACTTCGCGCTCGGAGATATAACCGAGAAAGAAGTGAACGAAGAGGATCTAACACGTGGCTATCGTGCAGAAGGCCTGGCCGTTTTGCTCGGTGGAATTTTCAATGCGTTCCCGTATACAGCTTTTTCACAAAACGTCGGTCTGATGCAAATGACAGGGGTCAAATCGCTCAGGGTTATTATGATTACTGGGGGAATGCTTGTTACCCTCGGGCTTATTCCCAAAATTGCCGCACTGGCTACCATTATTCCGACGTCCGTTTTAGGCGGGGCCATGGTTGCCATGTTTGGAATGGTCATCGCACAAGGAATTAAAATGCTCAGCACGGTTATTATGGAATCATCGGAAAACGCGATGATCGTTGCTTGTTCAGTCGGAATGGGGCTGGGGGTAACGGTTGTTCCGGAGTTATTCAAGCAGTTCCCATCCAGCATTCAGATTTTGACGAGTAACGGTATTGTAGCTGGAAGTATCACCGCCATCGTGTTAAACATTATTTTTAATATGACACCAGTGCGGATGAGTCAGAAGCAGAAACAGCCAAGCGCTGTGCGTCAGGAAAGTGCTTAAAGATCCGATGATTCGTAAGTCAGACTCGTGTAATTGGAAATCATCACTGGACATGTGACAAATAATATATTGATTTGCGCCTCTTACGTCGCTCATTACTTGTATGAGCGGCGCTTTTTTGTGTGCTGTTATGTTTTGGGCACTCATAGCGGAAATGAGCGACCTTTTCGGCGAAGATTCGCCATGTTTGGGCACTCATAGCGGAAATGAACGACCTTTTCGGCAAGGAATCGCCATGTTTGGGCACTCATAGCGGAAATGAGCGACCTTTTCGGTGAGGATTCGCTACGTTTGGGCACTCATAGCAGGGATGAGTGCCTTTTTCAGTGAGGATTCGCTACGTTTGGGCACTCATAGCAGGGATGAGCGACTTTTTCAGTGAGGATTCGCTACGTTTGGTCACTCATAGCGGAAATGAGCGACCTTTTCGGCAAGGAATCGCCATGTTTGGGCACTCATAGCAGGGATGAGTGCCTTTTTCGGTGAGGATTCGCTACGTTTGGTCACTCATAGCAGGGATGAGTGCCTTTTCGGTGAGGAATCGCTACGTTTGGGCACTCATAGCAGGGATGAGCGACCTTTTCGGTGAGGATTCGCTACGTTTGGGCACTCATAGCAGGGATGAGCGACTTTTTCGGTGAGGATTCGCTACGTTTGGGCACTCATAGCAGGGATGAGCGACTTTTTCGGTGAGGAATCGCCATGTTCGGGCACTCATAGTGGAGATGAGCGACTTTTTCGGTGAGGATTCGCTACGTTTGGTCACTCATAGCAGGGATGAGTGCCTTTTTCAGTGAGGATTCGCTACGTTTGGGCACTCATAGCAGGGATGAGTGCCTTTTTCAGTGAGGATTTGCTACGTTTGGTCACTCATAGCGGAGATGAGCGACCTTTTCGGTGAGGATTCGCTACGTTTGGTCACTCATCACGGAAATGAGTGCCTTTTCCGGCAGCGAGCCACCTCGTTCGGTCGTTCTTAGCAGAGATGAGTGCCTTTTCCGGCAGCGAGTCACCGCACTCGGTCACTCATCACGAGATTGAATGACGTTCTCGTTTTTTTCCTCTTGTTTCGTAAGCATCACCACCCGGTCGCCTTCATTCAATTCTAATTTTTCGCGACGAAGCGTCATGAATGCAATTTCTTTATTTTTTCTCCAAATAAACAGTAGCATCGCCGTATCCGTGAATGCTTCTCTTTTCACTGTCTTCTGTTCAGTTATTTTCATGGAATCAAATGTATAACCTTCTCGTAATTTGCTGCTCAACTCTGCTAATACAGCATTCTCGTGAAAAAGCACGTGCCCTTTAATGGCTGGGGAGATTTCTTCATTATTGGCATCTCCTTTCTTACTGGCTGGCAGGGCGAATGTGTTATTGTAGCCGAATTCCGGTGCATAGGACTGACATATAAGCGCATTATAGGCAGGTTCATCTGTCATCGCCAAAATGTAATCATATGGGGTAAGATCCACTTCAAATTGAATATATTCGGATAAAATTTGCCCGTAAAAAGTGTTGATTCCTTTTTGCTTGGCATCAAGTAAATGCTCATAGGAATCATCGATCATTAATACGGGAATTTCCAGCGATTGGCAGTAATCAGCGAACGTAATGGAAAAGTGGTTCGCACCGATAATCAAAATGCCGGATTGTTCGTTGCTGGCCAGGTTAAGTTTCTTGGCAAGCGGGCCTAGTGTGAACCCGTGCGCACAAACGGTGATGAAGACGAGTGCAAATGTAATCGTCATCAAAATTGAAGCACCCGCATAACCATCTTCGGCCAGTACGCTTGCAAAATAACCTGCTACGGTTAGTGCGACAATGCCGCGTGGGGCAATCCAGCCAATCAGCGTTTTTTCAGCAGCTGACATTTCGGTACCAATGGTGGAAATCCAGATGGACAGCGGACGCACGATCAATAGCATCATCAGGACAAACCCAATAATGGGGAACGTGAAGATTTCTAAAATCGTTTCTCTTGTCAATGATGCGGTCAATAAAACAAAAATGGTTGATGTCAAGATAACTGAAATGTTTTCGACAAAATGAGAGACATTGCCAATGGATGTTACATATTTTTTCGTTTTAGCCATGGTCATTCCCATCACCGTTACAGCAAGCATCCCTGTTTCATGCATGATGACTTCACTGACTGTAAAGCAGAGGAGCACAAACGACAGAACGATGGGAGACTTCAGAAATTCCGGAAATAGCCCTTTGCGGATCATTCGGCTGACAAAAATACCAGCTGCAAAACCGATAATTCCCGCTAGCAGTGCGCCTATAAAAAAGGTGAGTAAATAACTGCCTTGAACGGTGTCGTCGCCGATTACTTTAATTACTTGGTAGGCAAACAGCGCCAGCAATGGACCGACTGGATCGATAATGATCCCTTCCCATTTCAGCACTGTTGCTACCCTCGGCTTTAATTTTGCTTGTCTTAGCAGTGGTATGATGACGGTTGGCCCGGTAACGATGAACAGCCCGCCGATGATGAATGAAATGGCAAAATTGAGTCCAGCTATGTAATGCGCTGCCATTGCACCACCAATCCACGCTAGAAATGCGCCGGCTGTCACGACACGCAACACAGACTTAGAGATTCCTTTCAATTCACGGAAGTTGAGACTGGAACTGCCTTCATACAACACGACAGCAACTGCAAGGGAAATGAGCGGTGTATACAGTTCACCTAGTGCTTGCTCCGGATTGATGAGTCCTAAAACAGGCCCGATTAAAAGACCAGCAACCGACATGATGACAATGGAAGGCCACTGGATCCGCCATGCCAGCCACTGTGAAAAGATACCTAGAACGATGATGATAACGATACTGAGCAGCTCTGCTTGTTCCAACGGTCTCACCTTCTTTTTCAAATGCGTGACAGCAGCCCGGTGCCATCCCGAGGAATAGTTCGTATCCGTTAGTTTGTACGTTTTTCCGGCGAATTATCCTTGTTGAGAAGAGGCGCTATTCGGGTATTGCGTTTTTCAGGATAAGATAAAGTACCACACAATCATCGAATGAACCGGTATTGAGTGATGTTAGTGTATTGATTTTTTGCAAGCGGTAAATTAGTGTGTTGCGGTGGATAAATAAATCGTTAGCAGCTTGGCTAATAGTCATATTGTTTTCACAGTAGGCGATAAAACTTTTGGCTAGTTCCGGAAATCGTTCGTCATTAAAGAGATGTTTCAAGCGGAATTGTACTTTTTCATGGAATGATGCAGGAAGCTGAAAACGAAGCAATTCCTTGACCATATCCCAGTTGTGATAGGTATAAATCTTTCTTGCCGGATTCCATCGCTGCCCGAACTGGCGAAGTGCTTCTGCTTCCTGGTAGGATTCATTTACGTTGCTAAGTGTTTGAGCCAAGCTGCCAGCTGCTATCGATGCATCTGTTACATGATACACATCGAACATTTCCAGTAACTTCTCACTTTGAAAGGTGAACGCCTCCAATGCTTCCCAATACGTCATTTCTGAATCTATCTTTTTTAATAGGATGATTTTTTCAGTGTTTAAAAATGAACAAATGGTATCATCACCGCATTGATAAGCTTTTCTCGTACAGTCCAGCAGTCGCATTTTTAATTGATCAATCGGTATCGTTTGCTGGATATTGCTGATGAGCGAGTCACCGATATGGATGACAATGCAAAATCGCTCTGCATTCAGGGAGATTCCGAACATCCGGCAATATTCTTCCAATTTTACTTGACTGGTCGTTTCGTTAAGCAAGATATATTGCATAAATGTTTCCAGTGTTTTAGATTCTAGTTCTTTCAATTGTCTATGAAATGTTTCATGCCACGTCATTTCAACATATTGTTTGATCAGCATCGCATATGGTTTTACTTCTTCAGGCGGGCCGATAATGCCAAGCACACCAACCGTTTGCTGGTTCAATTTAAGCGGGGCGGCAATACCGGGATGCACATTAGGCATTCCCTTAATTTTATCCTCATCAAATGACAGGAGCGTATTCTTTGTGAGAACTTCTCCAGATGGCTCGTGCTGTTTACCGATCCGACTTGGGTCAGTGGAACCAATGATACAACCGTTTGTGTCACTTAAGCTAATCGGGAACGGTAAAATATTTGAAACCGCTTTCACCACTTTTTGTGCACCATGCACGAATCCCTCGATTCCGTTCACGTCCCTTCGTTCAAGTGTCATTTCCAACGATTATTGTACCACAATTAAGGCAATTTTAACAATATTGGTACATTTTTTGTTTACAGTAACCATAGTCGCTAAGGCATCTTATGCGGTATAAATATATGTAATATTAAAAAAATACAATCTTTTAGTTAGGGTGAGTTTTATGGCGAAACAAACGGATATAATCATCGTCGGTGGCGGGGTCGTTGGTTCAAGTATTGCTTACCATTTGCTGCAAGATGGCTTTGAAGGGTCGGTTACTATATTTGAAAAAGATAAAATTTATGAGTTCGCTTCCACACCAAGGAGTGCAGGGGGATTAAGGCAACTATTTACAACGAGTGTCAACATTCAATTGAGCCGGTATGGACTGCAGAAGTATAAAACATTTCCGGAAGACATGGCGGTTGACGGAGAGAAAGCAGAAATTGATTTTAAACAGCGTGGGTATCTGTTTTTAGCTAAAAATGAAAATATGGAACAGTTGCAAAAACAGCTTCAATTACAGCAAAAGTATGGTGTTCCTGCAGAATTACTCGCCAAGGAGGAGTTGCATTCCATTGTCCCGGAACTCGTCATTGATGATCTGCAAGGAGGACTATACTGCAGTGAAGATGGGTATTTGGATCCGTATTCGGTGATGCAAGGCTATGTGCGCAAAACGAAGGAGTTAGGAGGGACGTATGTTTACGAGGAAGTGGAGACAATTTTGACGGAAAGGGGAAAGGCAGCAGGAGTCCAGTTAGGCAACGGAGAGGTTTATAAAGCACCTGTTGTGATAAATTGCGCCGGACCATGGGCACCAGAATTAAGCGAAAAAATTGGCCTGCCATTGCCGATTGTTCCTTTAAAACGACAAATCATCCAGTTTGATGTCGCAGAACCACTGGAAAAATATTTGCCACTGACGATTGACCCGACCGGTGTGTATTTCCGGCATGAAGGTGATGCACTGATAACAGGATTCTCGGAAAAAGTAAAGCCAGGCATCGATTTTAGATGGAAACGTTCATTTTTTGAAGATCAGTTATGGCCGGTGCTGGCGGAAAGGGTCCCGAATTTTGAACGAGCAAAAATTAATCGTGGCTGGGCCGGTATTTACAGTCATAACACAAAGGATCAAAACGCAATTATTGAAAACACCCACAGCTGGATGGGTACTACATGGCATGCGGATTCAGCGGCCATGGCATGCAGCAGGCGCCTGGAGTGGGAAAAGGAATGTCTGAATTAATACGCAAAGGTCGCTATGAAACACTCGATTTGCGTCCGCTCTGTTTTGAACGATTTGCTAATAATGAGTTGATTATTGAGGGGGCGGTTGTATGAAAAAATGGTCTGTTTTCAAGCATGCCATTTAAACGTCGGAAGTCTGCCTGATGAAATATAGAAGGGAGATTGTTATGCAGCGATCTGATAAAGGGAAAGGAAGGGAAAACTGGGGAAGCAGATTAGGGTTTATTATGGCGGCTTCGGGATTTGCTATTGGTCTTGGCAATATATGGCGTTTTCCATATATTGCTGGAAACAACGGTGGGGGAGCATTTCTGCTTATCTATCTTGCCATCGTACTCATTTTTGGTATCCCTTTGTTTTACGCAGAAGCAGGACTAGGGAGAAAAGCTCAAGCTGGTGCAATTAGTGGGATGCGAAAATTAGCCGGAAAAGGTAGTCCATGGGTATCTATTGGCTGGCTCGGAACATTGGCAGCGTTATTAATTATGTCCTACTACCTTATGATTATGGGTTGGTTGTTTGCCTATTTTTTCAACATTGGTATCGGTACATTCCAGGGGATTACTTCTGAACAAGCGGCTGTTGTATATGAAGATTTAATTTCTAATCCAATCGCTGTTATCGGTTACAGTATTATTCCAACATTAATTTTGGGTACAATCGTGTCGAAGGGTATTAAAAATGGTATTGAAAAATTTGTAAAAATCGTCATGCCTCTTTTGTTTATCATGCTTATCTTCTTAGCAATCTTTTCATTGTCATTACCCGGATCATTTGAGGGAGTCGTATGGTATTTGCAGCCTGACTTTTCTAAAATCAATGCAAATACGTTATTGGCGGCGCTAGGGCAAGCATTTTTTTCAATAGGTATTGGGTTGGCATCCGCCTTTACCTATGGCAGTTATTTAAAGCCTAAAGGTTCAAATTTGGTGAAAGATGGTGCTTGGGTTGTTTCACTGGATACGTTTATTGCCTTCTTATCAGGTTTGGTTATCTTTCCTGCTCTTTTTGCCTTTCAAATGGAACCAAATTCAGGACCCGGCCTGTTATTTCTGACAATACCGACCTTGCTTGAACAAATGCCATTCGGGTATGGATTTGGTCTCATTTTCTTTTGTCTGGTCATCATTGGATCCATCACTACAGGTGTAGGTCTAATTGAAACACTTGCTACTAATGTGTCTGAATTGTTTCATTCGAGCAGAAAAACAAGTGTCTGGATGACCATTGGTGTGACATTTACCCTGGCAATCCCAATTATCTTATCACAAGGTCCATGGTCACATGTGCATCTTTTCGGTATGGATATTTTTGACCTGGTTGACTATGTATCCGGAAATATTTTGCTGACATTAGGCGGCTTGTTGATTTCGTTATATGTCGTATTTCAGTGGACGTTTAACCGTTTTATGCAAGATATTAATACCGGAGCAGAAACAATAAAACTTTCATCTGCCTGGAAACCGGTTATAAGCTATCTCATCCCTTTATCAATAATTATCATTTTGATTACCGGTTTGATTTGATGAGAAGTAGTTGTAAGTTTCTACAATAATAATAAATACAGTAAGCGGATCTTTTCTGTAAAGATCCGCTTTTATGATGGCCGCCGGTATGAACGTGCTACTAAAATGATGCGTAAATTTGGGCAAAAAAATAGAAAAGTGGGGCGAATATCTAAAGCTCAATCAGTGGGAGATGGCAGTATTGCAGTCCAGTCGGGTCAAGCGTACGTTGAAAAATTAACGGATCTTTATCAGCGAAAGGGATTTTGAAAAGTGAGGATTGGCGGGACTGTGTGGGAATCGAACCCACCGAAGACGGCACGCGTCTCCCGCATGGTTTTGAAGACCAGGGAGGACACCAGTCACTCAGCCAGCCCCATTAACATAAGCGTCATTATGAGGGGTTTTCTGTCTACATGGTATCATATTTTTTTGTAATGTGTACATAAAAAATGTCTTCTATAAAGTTTTAGGAAAAGTGGGGAAGCAAAATGGGAGTTGATTACTTTACGAATGGGATGCCGGTCATAGCAAAAACGGCACTTTCTAAAGCGCCTACATATGTGAATACCGATCCTTTAAAGGGAGAAAAGGAACGGAAAGCATTAATTGACCCCGGGTATACGCTTTTGGAAATAAATGGAAGCAAGTTATAGATGTGGCATGAGGGTTTATCCGCCAGATGATTGCCGGAGTGGCAGGGATTGATCTTGTCCTTTAGTGATAAACGAACGAGTAAGGTGATCATCGGAAATGGATGTAGATTCAGGGGTCCATCAGTCTTGACGCGATTTTTGTTGTTATTTATCGACTTTTTCTACAAAAATTGCCCGGGAAATGATGTGCAAGCATGTTTCTCGGACGAGCAACTTCACCATTGGCTTTGTATTCAGCCACTTATATGGATAGTAGGGGGGATGGGCGCGAATCTGATGTCGTAAGCCCCGTGAGCACCAAATTCCGCACTAACACCTACTGAAGTAAGGCCCACAAATATGTCCGGCATAAGCAATTGTCGAAATTAACCTGATTAAATTATCAAAAAATATTTACAATTTGAATAAAATAATATATGATAAAGATGATTGTGGAAGCTGTTTTTTAAATCTTTGAAGGAAAGGGGTTTTCGGTGTGGCTGATCAAAGCAAAAACAGTCTTTTTGAAGGCGCTTTTGGAAGATTGGTGCTTCCGGGTATCATCATCCAATCAACCCTGATTGGCGGCGGTTATGCAACTGGTCGTGAAGTTGTTGCATACGGTGCGAAATTCGGAGCGCTGGGCTGGATTGCGGGTTTGACAATCATTGTCGGCTTCGGGCTGATGGCATTTTTGATGTTCGAAATTGCGCGCCGGTTCCGGGCGTATGATTACCGAAGCCTCGTGAAGCAGTTTTTGGGGCCGTTCTGGTTTTTATATGATATTATTTATTTTCTGCTGGCGATTTTGATTATTTCGATTGTCATTGCAGCAACCGGATCCATTCTCGAGAGTACGATTGGATTGAATTATTGGGTTGGTGTTGGCATTATTGCCATTCTAGCCGGGATTCTGAACTTTTATGGAACAGCGTTGATTGAGCGATTCAAGACGATAGGTACGACATCTCTGCTTTTGGCGTATATTCTGTTTGCGATTCTGGTCATTTCCAGTTCGTGGGGAGAAATCACGAATGTTTTTGCGACGGGTGATACAAGTTTTGCCGGGGATTTTACGATTTGGTCGATTATTGGTGCTGGTATCATTTATGTTGGTTATAACCTTGCTGTTTATCCGGCTGCCCTATTCACGGTGAAACGTCAAAAGACGATGAAGGATACGTTAGTTAGCGGCGCTATTGCCGGGGTGCTGATGACCGTTCCATGGTTTCTGACGTATTTTGCATTGATGGGCTTTTACCCGTCAGAAACTGTCTTCAACGCCGATGTGCCTTGGCTGCATATGCTTAATGGATACGGCTTGTGGGTTGCAGTTATCTTTGGAATTGTTGTCGGATGGACGCTAATTGAAACAGCAACGGGGATGATTCATGCGTTCCTTGACCGGGTAAACTATAACCTGGAAGAACTCGGGAAGCAACCGATGTCAAAAGGAATGAATGGAACCGTGGCCATTATCGCATTGGCACTGTCTGCTATTCTATCTAACGTAGGTATTGGTGGCCTTGTTTCCACAGGATATACGATACTTGGGTACGCGATGCTGATTGTTTATGGTATTCCAATCCTGATTATCGGCTCGTACAAAATTATTAAAGGCGTCAAAAACGACGAGAGCTCAAAAATGAGTGCATAATGCAATGAACAGCTTCCACGATAACTTCCCGGCTGTATGACGAGCACATATGGCCGGGTTTCTTGTGGACCGTATCCTGATTAGCAGCCCACGCGAATGGATACATCTATCGGTTTTAGAATGGCGTTGCTTTGTCCATATGTAATGGTGTGGTTTGCGTACGTTCTAAAAAATGCTGTAATGCCGGGAATTTCTTTTCAGCTTCTTGATAGCCTTGCTCATAGAGACTTTCCAGCTTCTGACTATTTTTTTCTATTCGACTGGCAGCCAGTGGTTGTTCAGGCTGAATAATGAAGGCTTCATTACGCTGCTCCATATTGATCAGTGCTTGCATGGTTTCATTATAACGCTGATGCCGATTGCGCAATAATTTAATAAGTTCAGGTTTATCTTTGAAAACATGTTTGAAGAACCAATTCAGTTTGGAAGCTTTTTTCACGTAGCCTTTATTCCGTGTGAGAACAATGACATGCTTTTTCAGTCCGCGTGCCAGCAGTGGACGAATCGGTATCGGATCGGCAACACCGCCATCCATTAGCTGCTTCCCTTTATAGGAGACATTTGGTGCGAGAACCGGTAATGAACAGGACGCCCGGATAACCTGTATTAAATCATTTTTTTCCGTAAACGTATCGTGAAAAAGCGGCTTTCCCGTATTAATGTCGGTCGTTCCAACAATGAATGTAGCGTTTGCTTGTGAAAAAGATTGGAAATCCAGTGGGAACCAGTCATTGGCAAGTTGTTCAAAAATAAAGTCCATGCTGAATAACTCTTTTTTCTGCAGCAGCCGTTTAAATGAGATGACATCCGGCTTTTTTCTCAATGCTTCCAGTAGCTGGTAATTTCGTTCGCGTTGTTTGGCAATATAGGAACTACCGATAAGTGCACCTGCTGAGGCTGTTGCGACAAATGGGAATTCCAATTGCCGGTCTAAAAAGTAATCCAGAACGCCAACAGTGAACGCACATCTCATGCCGCCGCCTTCCAACATGAGGCCTGCATCATGTACCAATTTGTGCTACACTTCCTTTTTATTAGATAGGGGAAATTATAGCAGTAATTTCGCAATCTAACAATTCAGCTGTTTGTAGGAGTTGTTTGAACACGCACTTGTACAGATATTGGCAGAGTAGATGCGATGCAAAAAGAATAAGCAGCCTCGAGTTCAGGCTGCTTAATATCGATCACTTCCAAAAAAGCTTTTAAACGATTGTAGTGTGGCTTCCCGGTTCACCGCTGCGATGGATGTTGTGATGGGAATGCCTTTGGGGCAGACTTGTACACAATTCTGACTGTTGCCACACCCCTGCAGCCCGCCATCATCCATAAATGATTCTATGCGTTCCCCTTTATTCATTTCGCCGGTTGGGTGCGCATTTTTCAGACGGACTTGGGGAAAAACAAACGGTCCCATGAAGTCGTTTTTGTCGTTAACATTTGGACAAGCCTCGAGGCAAACACCGCACGTAAAGCATTTCGACAATTCATATGCCATGACACGCTTGTTCTCATTCATGCGTGGACCAGGGCCGATATCATAAGTACCGTCGATAGGTATCCACGCTTTGACTTGTTTAAGTGATTCAAACATGCTGTCTCTATCAATGATTAAATCGCGAACAACCGGAAAAGTGCGCATAGGCTGTATTCGGACAGGCTGTTCAAGTTCATCAATTAATGTGGAACAAGCCTGGCGCGGTACATCGTTAATCACCATGGAACATATTCCACACACTTCTTCCAAACAACTCATTTCCCATTGAACGGGTGTTGTTTCCTCACCGTTTTTGTTTACCGGATTTTCTCTAATAGACATTAAAGCTGAAATGACGTTCATATTTGATCGGTAAGGAATCGCGAATTCTTCTTTATAAGCCGGTGAATCAGGGTCATTCTGCCGCTCAATAATCAGATGAATGGTCTCCGTTTTTTCCTTTGTTACTGTCATGTTTTCACCTTCCTATCCAGTTTCCGCCGTTTTATTTACGAGTCTCTCTATAGTGTTGGAAAAAAAACTTATTCTATACAGCAGGGAACTGAAATCATTCGCAAAACAAGTGTTTGTCCACGCATCTATTGTATAGTTTGGTTTTTGTTTGAAAAACTAACTGCAGGATTAGTTGAATTTTCCTAGTGGGAGGTTTGAAAGATGAAAAAGGTGACGGTTGTTTTTTGGATTACGCTGGCCATTACTGTCGGCTTATCTTTATTGGGCATTGTTGTCCCGGATCAGTTTGAGGATGTTTCGGGTGCGGTGATGGGCTATATATCTGACAAATTTGGCTGGTATTATTTGTTGATTGTAACCCTGTTTGTTTTATTTTGCCTGTATTTGGTATTTAGTCCGTATGGCAAAATTCGATTAGGAAAACCCGGGGAAAAGCCAGAGTTTAGCTATTCGTCATGGCTATCCATGCTGTTCAGTGCCGGGATGGGTATCGGGCTTGTATTTTATGGTGTCTACTCACCGGTATCCCATTATGCCACACATCCACCGATGGCTGAACCTGGCACAACAGAAGCGATTGAGGATGCTTTACGTGTTACCTTCTTTCACTATGGTATTCATGCATGGGCCATCTATGCGGTCATTGCACTGGTGTTGTCGTATTTTATGTTTCGCCATGAAAAACCGGGGCTGGTCAGTGCGGCGTTGGAGCCTTTGTTTGGTGATAAGATGAAAGGGTTCACCGGGAAAGTGATTGATATTATTGCTGTCTTTGCAACCATCGTCGGAGTGGCTACAACGCTTGGGTTTGGTGCAACGCAAGTGAATGGGGGCATTGCTTATTTGTTTAATGTTCCGAATAACTTTTGGGTGCAGCTTATTATCATTTTGATCGTGACTGTTTTATTTATGATCTCAACATATACTGGGCTGAGTAAAGGCATTAGATATTTGAGTAATGCGAATATGGGTATAGCTGCAGTGCTATTCCTTTTCACGTTAGTCATCGGTCCAACACTGTATATTATCAATTCATTCATGGATACGGTTGGGGAGTACATCCAGCAGCTACCGCGGGAAAGTTTCCGACTGGCGCCTAACGATGAAGGCGAGCGGCAATGGGTGCTTGATTGGACGGTATTCTTCTGGGCTTGGTGGCTTGCCTGGGCACCTTTTGTCGGTATATTTATCGCACGGGTATCGAAAGGTCGTACGATACGGGAATTTATATCCGGCGTGTTAATTGTACCCACCGTCGTCAGTTTTCTATGGTTTTCCACGTTTGGTATTTCCGGAATTGAAGCACAAAATGAAGGCGCAGATATTGCTGGACTCCCTAAAGAACAGGCGTTGTTTGGGATGTTTGACGAATTTCCGCTAGGCATGGTGTTGTCCATATTGGCGATTCTTTTGATTAGTACGTTCTTTATTACATCGGCCGACTCAGCAACGTTTGTCCTTGGGATGCAGACGACCAATGGATCCATGTCACCACCGACAACAGTTAAGTTTACATGGGGACTGGCCCAATCGACTATTGCAGCGGTTCTGTTATATACCGGGGGACTGCAGGCGCTGCAAAATGCGCTTATCTCAGCGGCATTACCATTCTCATTTATCATGCTGCTGATGGTTTTATCGTTTTATAAAGCTTTGAAAAAAGATAAAGAAAAGAATTGGAAATGAAATGTTTTTGTGTGGACTGTCCAGGTCATGTCATTCGATTGACCTGGGCAGTTTTTTGGTATTGGGGGCCCGTTTGATCGCCACCTGGGTCGGGAGGGAACATTAACGGATCATGGGAGACATCACCGGATGGGGCTGGGATATCGACGGAATAGCAGTCAACATCACCGGAAAACGAAGGCGCATCACCGGAATACGGAAGCACATCAACGGAATACGAAGGCACATCGACGGAATAGCAGTCAACATCAACGGAATACGAAGGCACATCAACGGAATAGCGTCGATATCAACGGAATACGAAGGCACATCAACGGAATAGCAGTCGACATCAACGGAATACGGAGGCACATCAACGGAATAGCAGTCAACATCAACGGAATACGGAAGCACATCAACGGAATAGCAGTCGACATCACCGGAAAACGAAGGCACATCGACGGAATAGCGGCCAATATCACCGGAATACGGAAGCACATCACCGGAATACGAAGGCACATCGACGGAATAGCAGTCAACATCACCGGAAAACGAAGGCACATCGACGGAATAGCGGCCAATATCACCGGAATACGGAAGCACATCAACGGAATACGAAGGCGCATCACCGGAATAGCAGCCGACATCAACGCAATACGGAGGCACATCACCGGAATAGCAGTCAACATCAACGGAATAGCAGTCAACATCAACGGAATAGCGGCGAACATCATGCCAGCGCCACCTCGAAATTAATGGACCATAAAAAAACACACAGAATTTCACATTGGAAATCCTGTGTGCTCCTATTGGCATAGCTGTTACGTTGTCCGGTCATACTGGTTGACGTCAAACAGGTCAATTAGCTCAATGTCCGGGTGATTATCTTTAAACCAGTTCATGGAAAATTCATTTTTGAACAGGACGACATAATTGTCATATCGATCCCGGACCAGCATGTTACGTTCATCATAAAGGGACGGGTCGACCTGGTCGGGCTTTAGCCAGCGGGGGACTCGTTCGCCAATTGGTTCGAGCATGACGTCGACGTTATACTCATTTTTCATCCGGTATTGAAAAACTTCATATTGCAGTTCCCCGACAGCACCCAAAATGTACGATTCGGAACGGTAATGCTTATACAGCTGAATCGCACCTTCCTGGACGAGCTGTTCGATGCCTTTTTTGAACTGTTTTGCTTTCATGACGTTTTTAGCAGTAACACGCTGGAATTGCTCCGGCGGAAATTGCGGGAGTTCCTGATATTCAAAAAGGTTTTTGCCTTCCAGCAATGTATCTCCAATCTGGTAGGCGTTCGGATCGTATATGCCGATAATATCGCCGGCATAAGCTTCTTGAATCGTGCCTCTCGATGAAGCTACGAACTGCTGGGACTGAGCCAGCTTGATCGGCTTGCCGGTTCGTGCTAACTTCACACTCATGCCACGTTCAAATTTTCCCGAACATACCCGGAGGAAGGCGACCCTGTCACGGTGGGCGGGATTCATGTTGGCCTGGATTTTGAAAATGAACCCGGAAAAGTCCGGGTTATCCGGCGAAATAACTCCCTCGGTTGATTTACGCGGTGCCGGTGCTGGTGCCATGGAAATGAACGTATCGAAAAATGATTGCACACCAAATGGCGCTAGCGCACTTCCGAAAAAGACCGGCGTCTGCTCACCGGCCAACACTGCATCAAGCAAGAAGTCATCCCCCGCTTCTTCAACGAGGGCAAGCTCATCATTGGCAGCCTGATACGTCGCGTCGGAAACCAGCTCCGTGTATTCCGGGTTATCCAAATCTGCATATGGAATATATGTCTCTTCTTCGTTGCCGTTATACTGAATGAATTGCTCGTTGTACCGGTCGAATGTCCCTAAAAAGCGTTTGCCCATCCCAGCAGGCCAGTTCATCGGGTAAGTCTCGATATCCAAGACTTCCTCGATTTCTTCCAGTAACTCTAGCGGCTCGCGGCCTTCCCGGTCCAGTTTATTAATAAAGGTGAAAATCGGAATCCCACGCATTTTACAAACCTTGAACAATTTGATGGTTTGCGCCTCGATCCCTTTGGTCGCGTCAATAATCATGACAACACTGTCCACCGCGGTAAGCGTTCGGTACGTGTCTTCACTGAAATCTTCGTGGCCTGGGGTATCCAGAATGTTGACCTGGTAGTCTTTATAAGGAAAATTCATCACACTGGAGGTGACGGAAATGCCGCGCTGCTTTTCAATCTCCATCCAGTCGGACGTGGCAAATTTTCCCGATTTTTTCCCTTTAACAGTTCCGGCTGAGCGGATTAAATTCCCGAACAGCAGCAGTTTCTCGGTCATCGTTGTTTTTCCCGCGTCCGGGTGGGAAATAATGGCAAATGTTTTTCGTTTATTCACTTCATCATGTATCGTCATAAACAATCCCTTCCATATAGAATAGCTTGTTGTTCTGAAGAGGTGAGTAAGGGGATGTGAAAATGAGGGTGTCCTGCACATTTGTTGGTTTATGTTACACAATCACCATCATAAAATAGCACGTTGGGGTGATTTCGTCAAATGGGGCGGTGGACATCATGAAAACTTCTGATATAAATAGCGAATAAAAACGGGCTTAGTTTTCGACGCTATCAGAATCAGAAGTCCGCGAAAGTTTTCCTCCCGCTGTTAATTTAGCTTGGTGAGAGAGAACGACCTATAAAAAAATCCGAACCGATTTGACACCTTTGAGGAAGATGTTGCATCTCGTTCGGATTTTCCTTATTTTCTCTTTTAACCTGGATTCAGTTTATCAGATCATCTTGAAGTTAAGCGTCTGATTATATTCAGACTCCACCTCTGAGCGTGGTATTTTTCACCCTAGAGAACAGGCCTATTTGTTATAAGCGGCAGCATACGTATTCCAGCCACCATCGAGATTGATGGTATGAAATCCGCTTTCATCCAAAATGCGTGTTGCAATATAGCCACGCAGTCCTGCCTGACAGTACACATAAATGGTTTCGTTGGCTGGCAGTTCATCGAGCCGGTCGCGCAAATCATCGAGTGGGATGTTGATAGCGCCATCAATGTACCCTTGTTCCAATTCGTGTGGGTTACGAACATCGACCAATGTATCACCGTTTTTAGCGATAGCATCTATTTCATGCCATTGAACAGTTTGTGTCATGTCTTCTACCATATTGGTGGCAGTATAGCCAGCCATATTCACCGGGTCTTTTGCTGATGAATATGGTGGTGCGTAGGCAAGCTCCAAATCTGGCAAGTCCATAACGGTTAATCCACCTTTCATGGCAGTTGCAATGACATCGATTCGTTTGTCAACACCGTCCATACCAACAGCTTGTGCACCATAAATGTTGCCTGTTTCTTTATCAAAAATAAGCTTCAATGCGATGGACTTAGCTTCGGGATAGTACCCGGCATGGGAAGCGGGATGTACATGGACCACGTCATAAGGCACACCGAGTTTGGTTAGTGTTTTTTCATTATTGCCGGTTGCCGCTACCGTATAATCGAAAACTTTTGCAATCGACGTGCCTAGTGTACCATGGTAGGCTGCTTTTCTTCCATAAATAGCATCTGCCACAATCCGTCCTTGCCGGTTAGCCGGCCAAGCTAATGGCACCATCGTTGGCTGCCCGTTTGTATAGTCTTTTACTTCAATCGCATCACCGATGGCATATATATGCGGATCATTTGTTTGTAGTTGGTCGTTCACTTGAATGCCGCCGCGCTCGCCTATGGATAGTCCGGCATTTTTTGCTAGTTCGTTCTCAGGACGGACACCGATAGATAATAGAATCATATCTGTGTTGATCTCTAAACCATTACCTGTTATAACTTTACGTCCATGATCCTCAAAAGCTTGCACACCATCATCTAGAATTAATTGTATTCCTTTATCGATAAGGTGCTGATGAATGATGGAAGCCATTTCGTAATCAATAGGACCCATCACCTGGCTTGACATTTCAATGATTGTTACGTCTAGCCCACGATCACGCAAGTTTTCCGCCATCTCCAGTCCAATAAAACCACCACCGACTACAACAGCGTGCTTCGGATGCTGCTCATCGATGTAGGTCTTTATGCGGTCGGTGTCAGGTACGCTCCGTAAAGTAAAAAGTTCTTCAGCTTCCTGAATACCTTGGATAGGAGGTACAACCGGACGAGCGCCAGGTGATAAAATGAGCTCATCATAAGATTCTTGATACGTTTCACCTGTCTCAAGGTTGGTTACAGTGATAGATTTGGCAGATCGGTCAATCGCGGTTACTTCATTGGACGTACGGACTTGCATATTATACCGTGCAGACATACCCTCGGCGGTTTGCACAAGCAATTTATTTCGGTCCTGAATTGTTTCTCCTATATAATAAGGAAGGCCGCAATTGGCAAAAGAGATATAAGGTCCCTTTTCCAGCAAAATAATCTCAGCCTGTTCATCTAATCTTCTTAGTCTGGCTGCAGCCGTTGAACCGCCGGCCACGCCACCAACAATAATAATTTTTTTGGACATATCAACTATTCTCCTTCAAAATTTTAATTCTACCCCAGTGGGTATACGGGAATTATATGACAACCCACGGGGGTATGCAATGATTTAAATCACTTGTTGACAAAATACCACCAGGGGTATATACTAAAAGCAGTCCATTTAAAAGGAGAGACATATGATACTGGCATTCGCTTTAATACTGACGACGCTCCTTGTATTCATTTATCGCCGCTATATTCCAGTGGGGGGGATTGAAAATATGCCGTTACATTCGGTATCATGGAATCATAAAGCGGTTGTCTTTGTTGACACAAGGGATTTTCAGCTTTCATCCCGTGATCCAATCGAATGTGCATATCAACTTCCAATCCCATATTTAAAGCGGTATATTCATGAAATACCATCCGATAAACCAGTAGTCATTATCGCTTCAGACTATAAAGACAAAAACTTGGGAGCACGTTTCTTGAAAAAGAAGGGTATAAACATTATTGGTTATCACATGCTGAAAGAAGAAAGGAAGGGGGATTATGACCATGCAATATGAATCCGACGTAAAAAATCGCGTAAAACGTATTGAAGGACAAGTCAGAGGGCTCATGAAAATGATGGAAGAGGAAAAAGATTGCCGTGAGCTGGTAACACAGATGTCTGCCGTAAGAAATGCACTTGATCGTACGCTCGCATTAATCGTTAGTCAGAACTTGGAAAGATGCATCCGTGAAGAGAAAATGGATGGAGAAAGCTCGGGTGATTTGGTGAAAGAGGCAGTTGATTTACTTGTTAAAAGCAGATAAAAGGGTTGACAAAATACTCGAACTATTATAAAGTGAATATAGGTTAAGTCACAGTGTTTGTGCTAACCTTTTTTATTGCTCGTTTGTATACCCGTACAGGTATATGTATATAAGATAATAATTCCTAAACATGGAGGTGGTTCATTGTGACCGATAAAAAGAAGACTACAATCGTGTTATTCAGTGGGGACTATGATAAGGCGATGGCTGCCTATATTATAGCGAATGGGGCAGCAGCCTACGATCACGAAGTAACCATATTCCATACCTTTTGGGGGTTAAATGCATTGCGTAAGGAAAATCAGACCCCGGTTAAAAAAGGATTAATGGAAAAAATGTTTGGTAAAATGATGCCAAGGGGAACGAATCAAATGGGCCTGTCTAAAATGAATTATCTTGGCATGGGTCCGAAAATGATTAAAAAGGTGATGAAAAAGCACAATGCCATGCCACTACCGCAATTGGTTGAAATGGCCCAGGAACAGGATATCAACTTGATTGCCTGTACCATGACCATGGATCTGCTTGGACTGCAAAAAGAAGAACTGCTTGATGACATTGAATACGGTGGTGTTGCTGCTTACGTTGGGGAAGCCGAAGAGGGAAATATTAGTCTTTTTATTTAACTTTTATATACCCCTATAGGTAATTTTGTAGATGCAGTATCATTCAAAGATGTCGACATGTCACTGATATTGAAAAAGGATAAAAGGAGGCTTTCTATTATGTCGCAAAGCATGACGACAAATGAACTTGCAAGACGTGTAATCAATCGTGAGGAAACGCTTATTCTGGATGTCCGGAACACGGATGAGTTTGCTGACTGGAAGATTGAGGGTGATAGCGTTGACGTCATCAATGAGCCTTACTTTAACTTGCTTGATGGTGTTGAAACGCTTGCTGAGAAAATAAACAAAGATCAGGAAATCATCGTTGTTTGCGCAAAAGGCGGCTCCTCCAAAATGGTTGCCGAAATGATGGAGGAAGAAGGATTTACGAATGTCTATGATTTAGAAGGTGGTATGAAAGCATGGAGTGAACATCTGGAGCCTGTAAAAATTGCTGATTTGAATGACGGTGGAAGTCTTTATCAGTTTGTTCGTCTTGGCAAGGGATGCTTATCTTATATGGTTATTTCGGAAAACGAAGCAGCCGTCCTGGACGCCAACCGCATGACGAATATTTATGAACAGTTTGCTGAAAAGAAAGGCGTCACAATCAAATACACCATCGACACTCATTTGCATGCAGATCATATCTCTGGTGGACGCCAGCTCGCTATAAATATGGGCGGAACGTATCACTTACCACCGAAAGATGCCGGGGAAGTCACTTATGATTATGTCCCATTGGAAGAAGGAAAAGATATCACAGTCGGCACAACAACCGTCAAAGTCCAACCGCTTTATTCACCGGGACACACCATTGGAAGCACATCACTGCTAATTGATGATCAATATTTGTTGACAGGTGACATTCTGTTTGTTAAATCCATTGGTCGTCCGGACTTGGCCGGTAAAGCAGATGACTGGGTGGATGACTTGCGCGAGACCTTGTACCGCCGTTATAAGGAATTGTCTGGTGATTTGGTGGTATTGCCTGCACACTATTCATTTGTAGAAGAACTTAATGAGGATGGCAGTGTCCAGGCACGTCTCGGTGATTTGTATCAACACAACGAAGGCCTACAAGTAGATGAAGAGCAAGCATTCCGTACGATGGTGACAGAAAACTTGCCACCACAGCCGAATGAATATGAAAATATCCGCAAGACCAATATGGGTAAAATGAATCCGGAAGATGAAGAACAACGTGAAATGGAAATCGGGCCAAACCGGTGTGCAGTCCATGACTGAGTATAGTTATTAAAATGGAATAAAAAAACATTTGTATAAAAAATGATAGGAGGAATAACGATGGAAGCAACAAAAGTATTGGACGCAAAAGGTATAGCATGCCCTATGCCTGTTGTTAAAACTAAAAAGGCTATGGAAGCATTGAACACAGGTGACGTATTGGAAGTTCATACTACGGACAAAGGATCTAAAAGCGACCTAACCGCATGGGCTAAATCAGGTGGTCATGAACTAGTTAAGGAAGAAACAGAAGGTGAAGTTTTGAAATTCTGGATTAAAAAAGGTTAACAAAAGCGCGGCACTCGTCTTGTTATAGCGGGTGCCGGTGTTTTTCTTATGCATACCTGCTATTAGGGCTTTTCAAGGGGGGATAAGGGTATGGAGTATAGTCTTTTATTCATGATTGTTCTTTTTATTATTGGTTTTGCTGGTTCATTTATTTCCGGTATGGTTGGAATTGGCGGATCAATTGTAAAATACCCGATGCTTTTATATATACCGCCGCTCATCGGATTATCAGCTTTTAGTGCGCACGAGGTGTCCGGCATTAGTGCCATTCAGGTACTGTTTGCTACTATTGGTGGTGTCTGGGCTTATCGCAAAGGCGGTTATTTGAACAAAACACTAATCATTTATATGGGGATTAGTATCCTGGTCGGAAGTTTTATTGGTGGGTACGGATCGCGATTCATGACGGATGGCGGAGTCAATTTTGTATATGGCGTGCTGGCTAGCATTGCCGCAATTATGATGTTTATTCCTAAGAAACAGATAGATGATATTCCGCTTGATCAGGTTTCGTTTAATAAATGGCTTGCCGCCGTTCTAGCGTTTGCAACTGGAATTGGTGCCGGGATTGTCGGAGCTGCAGGAGCCTTTATTTTAGTGCCGATTATGCTGCTCGTTTTGAAGATACCGACACGCATGACGATTGCATCATCACTTGCAATCACGTTTATCTCATCCATCGGCTCCACTACCGGAAAAATCATGACAGGCCAAGTGCTGTTTATTCCTGCTGTTATCATGATTGTCGCAAGCTTAATTGCTTCCCCATTAGGAGCCAATGCGGGTAAACGGATAAACACGAAAGTATTGCAAGGAATACTAGCTGTCTTGATTTTAGGAACCGCTATTAAAATTTGGGTGGATTTCTTTTAAAAGACGGTTTGTTGGAATACAATTTGTATGAGGTGATGTCATCGTGAACAAACGATTTGATCCAAAAAACGCTGATAAATTACTAAATCAAAAACGGAAAAGAAGTTTACAACCTGAAAAAGTAATTGATTATTTACAAGTGTCCGAAGTTGATACCGTTGCAGACTTAGGTGCGGGCCCGGGTTTGTTTACCATACCTTTAGCCAAACAGACGGAAAAAGATGTATATGCTGTGGATGTTGAGCCGGAAATGCTCGAAAGACTCAAGCAACATGCAGACCAGGAAAATATAAAAAATATCAAATTGATAGAAAGTGACCTTGAACATATCCATCTTGCGGAACAATCTGTGAACCGAGTTTTAAATGCGTTTGTCATTCATGAAGTAGGAAGTATTGACCGAACGATTGATGAAATGAAACGGATTCTTACACCCGGGGGATATTTGTTGCTAATGGATTGGGAAGCAGTAGAATCGGAATCAGGCCCACCGCTTGAAATAAGAATCCCCTCAAAGGAAATGGAAAGCACACTGAAAGAACACGGGTTTAGTACGGAAATTTTCCATCCTGGTCCTGAGCACTACGCAATTAGAGCGCAAAAAGAGGAGCGTTAATCGTTTGACTGGCATATCACATCAAGTGTATCCTTTCTCCAGCGAATATTGAACTTTTCACCCAAATATTTATAATCATAACAATATCGTTTTGGCTGATAGCAAAGGTTTTTAACTGTATAATAAGAGAGTTGTAATATCACTATAACGAAATCGGGAGGAGTCACTAATGAAACAAATTGATATGAAAGAATTGGCGGAGAAAATAAGGAACAATGAAAACGTACATGTCATTGACGTACGCGAAGATGAAGAGGTGGCACAGGGTAAGATTCCCGGTGCCAAGCATATCAAGTTAGGTGAAATACCGGAACGTCTTGACGAAATGGACAAAGAAAAGCATTACTACATGGTTTGCCGTTCAGGAGGACGCAGTGGCAAAGCAAGTGAATTCCTGGAAAGTAAAGGCTATGATGTGACCAATGTTGATGGCGGAATGCTGGCCTGGGACGGCGAAGTGGAGAAATAAAAGTTTCTAGAATCCGGATCAGTTTATATCCCCATTATGACGAGAGGGGCTTGAGCCATAAACTTCAGTATGATAAGAAGTTTATGGCTTTTTTATAACAGATGACGGTGAAACATCAACGCTTTAGCCGCAGACATCAACGGATTACGGAGAAACATCACCGCTTTAGCCGCAGCCATCAACGGATGACGGTGAAACATCAACGCTTTAGCCGCAGACATCAACGGATTATGGTGAAACATCAACGCTTTAGCAGCAGACATCAACGGATTACGGAGAAACATCAACGCTTTAGAGTCAGACATCAACGGATTACGGGAAACATCAACGCTTTAGAGTCAGACATCAACGGATTACGGGAAACATCAACGCTTTAGAGTCAGACATCAACGGATTACGGAGAAACATCACCGCTTTAGCCGCAGCCATCAACGGATTACGGAGAAACATCAACGCTTTAGCCGCAGCCATCAACGGATTACGGAGAAACATCAACGCTTTAGCCGCAGACATCAACGGATTACGGAGAAACATCAACGCTTTAGCCGCAGCCATCAACGGATGACGGTGAAACATCAACGCTTTAGGGTCAGACATCAACGGATTACGGAGAAACATCAACGCTTTAGCAGCAGACATCAACGGATTACAGGAAACATCAACGCTTTAGCCACGGATATCACACATAAGCAGGGTGATTTGGCTTTTGTAGGATCTAGTTGGTCGTTAAACTGCATGAATTCTGGACATATATAATGTAAAATGGAATAGGCGTTTAGCTGCTTGAAAGAGGGATAGTAATGCTCAATAAATTGTCCATCAAAATCGGACTGCTCTTTTTCGTTTTTCTATTAATTATTGAATCATTTCTGTTTGTTTTGTTGTATACGAGCTTGGCCAATGAGCGCATCAATGAAGTGATGGACAGTCTTCTGGCACGCGGGAATACACACCGTAATGTTTTGGAAGAGAAATATGACGAGTCAACACTGGAGCATGTAAGGATGATGGAGTCAGCTTCCAGTTTTTCCGTCATTATTACGGATGCTAGTGGAGAGGTCGTTGTTCAATCCAATGAGATACATGAGGAAATGCGGGAGTTGATTGCCCGCTCCAATCAAGAAAAACTGCCTGCATCCGGCAGTGTGATTGAAGACCACTGGGAAAACAAGCCATACATTGCTACAGCAAGCCCGATTACATCAAATGGGGATAACAAAGGTAATGTTTTTATGTTTGTTGACACGGACTACGTGAAACGGATTTTGAATCAGCTCAACAAGCAGTTTGTGTTTGCCGGACTGGTTACGATAACGATGACAATTATTACCATTATTGTTCTGTCGCGACTGATCACATCACCGTTGATTAAAATGAAAGAAGCAACGGAGCATTTAAATAAAGGTAAACACAAAGTAGCTTTGACTACAGGAAGAAAAGATGAACTGGGTGAACTGGCCAAAGCAATCACCACACTATCAGAAGATCTCGATCGACTGAAACGGGAGCGGAAGGAATTTTTGGCAAGTATTTCACACGAATTACGAACACCGATCACATACATAAAAGGCTATGCCGATATTATCAGTCGGCAAAATATGACCGAAGCGGAAGTGAAAACATATACCGCCATCATTCGCGAGGAGTCAGAACATTTATCTGTTCTTATTAAAAATTTGTTCGACCTTGCCAAAATGGATCAGAACCGATTTGTTATTGAACGGGAGGACACGCTTTTATGTGAGCTGATATACACTGTTGCCGAACGAATGGAACCGCTGTTTGAAGAAGATGGTATTTTTCTAAACGTTCATTGTGCTGAGGAAAGCATGCACATCTTTGTTGATCCGGAACGCTTGCAGCAAGTATTAATTAACATTCTTGATAACGCTAAAAAACATTCCGATAAAGGTAGTGAAGTGAGTTTGGAAGCTACCGCAAAAAAGGAAGCGGTTGTTATCACGATTATTGACAGTGGAGAGGGAATCCCTGCTAAGGAATTGCCGCATGTTTTTGATCGTTTATACCGTGTTGAGAAATCCCGATCGCGTCAGAGCGGTGGTTCGGGATTGGGACTGACCATCGCTAAAGAAATTGTTGAATCTCATGGCGGACATATTGCTATAGACAGTGAACACGGGAAAGGAACCCGTGTCACGATAACCTTAGAGCGAGGTGATGACATTGCGTAACGTGTTATTAGTCGATGATGAGAAACGAATGCTGGATTTGCTCACCCTATACTTGAAACCACATAACTATACATGCCAACAAGCACGGGGAGCATATGAAGCACTAGATTATTTGGACCAGAAATCATTTGATATCGTGTTACTGGACATTATGATGCCGGACATGGACGGATGGGAGCTTTGTCAGGAAATAAGGGCTGTATCGGATGTTCCCATTATCATGGTAACCGCCCGTGATCAGAAAGAAGATGTCGTTAAAGGATTACGGCTCGGTGCAGATGATTATATTGCAAAACCTATTAATGAAGAGGAACTGCTCGCCAGGATGGAAGCGCTCCTCCGGCGGAATATGTCCGCCAATCGTGTGGAAGTTCGTGGCCTCGTCTGGGATGAAAACCGGTATGAGCTAACGTATCAAAGTAAACCGATCAAGCTGACACCGAAAGAATTTATGATGCTTGGTTATTTCTTGCAGCACCCTAATCAGGTGTTTTCCAGGGAGCGGTTGATTGAACTGATTTGGGGCTTTGATTCTAATACAGAAGGGCGGACGGTAGATTCACACGTCCGGAATATGCGGGATAAAATCAAACAAGCAGGCTTCCCGATCGAACAACACCTCCAAACGGTATGGGGTGTAGGGTATAAATGGACGAACAAATCGTAATATTAAAGGTGTCAATGGTTTGTCACAGTTTCTTGATAGATTCTCCAAACTTCTTTTGTATTCTACTAAATGAAGGGAGGAATAGACCATGAAAAAGAAGCTTGTAACGATTGCACTGGCAGTTTTCTTTGTAGCGGGTATTGGTAATGTTGTTTTCGCACATGGTGGTGCCCACGGCTTTGATCCAGGTAATGGCGTTCACAACGGCTGGAGATTTGAAGAGATGGTTCCCTTTATGAAAGATATGCATCCGAACATGAACCAAGAGCAAATGGAACAAATGTATCAGTATTGTCATGGCACGAACTAGCTTTTGATTATTTTCAACCCCCTAACAGAAAGACAGGGCTATCCTGAGCAAATAGCCCTGTCTTTCTAATAGTACGATTGTTTACGGAAATTTGTTCGAATAGAGCTACGTTCAAACGCAATCAGCTCTCACTTTGTTAAGGTGGCTTAAGTTACAATAATGTTTCTACCTCATTTTACTTTCCATCCATTGAAGCCTTTCGTTTATTTCATTCACCATTTGTCTGATTTCTTCTGTCATCTGCATATGTTCCTTCATCATTTCCATCATCTGCTGCTGCTTATCGGCAGGCATCATCATTTCCTCCCGTTTCGGCTGATAAGGATGCCCCCACATATTGGGCTGGTTATAATACAACTTAATCACTCCTCTGATAGTTTTCAAGTTAGCTTATGATTTTATTGGGATACTTGTGTAGAAATACATGGTCGCTCGCCCGGGGAATGAACGCCCGAATGCACCGTCTCGCTCGTCGAAAGGTCACTCATCGAGGGTATGAGCGCCCAAATGCGCCGTCTCGTTCGTTGAAAGGTAACTCATCAAGGTTATGAGTGCCCAAATGCAGTGCCGAGCTCGTTGAAAGGTAACTCATCAAGGGTATGAGCGCCCAAATGCGCCGTCTCGTTCGTTGAAAGGTAACTCATCAAGGTTATGAGCGCCCGAACGCGCCGTCTCGCTCGTCGAAAGGTCACTCATCAGGGTAATGAGCGCCCGAATGCGTCGTCTTGTTTGTTGAAAGGTAACTCATCAAGGTTATGAGCGCCCGAACGCAGTGCCGAGCTCGTTTAAAGGTAACTCATCAAGGGTATGAGCGCCCAAATGCGCCGTCTCGTTCGTTGAAAGGTAACTCATCAAGGTTATGAGCGCCCGAACGCGGCGTCTCGCTCGTCGAAAGGTCACTCACCACCACAAGCATTTGCAGTGGTGGAAAATATTTGATATGTTATGATTAATAGTTACCTTACTGGGGTATTGTATTAATGAAGGATCTAAGAAAGGAGTGAACCTTGTGTCGAATGATGAAAATAGCAAGCAGCAAAAACAGCATAAGCATCACAACCATGATACGCAGCATCACGAAGTAGCTACACAACACGACCACAGCAATCACGAGCACGACCACAGTCATCAAGACGAGCATCGTCACCACGACCACGGCGACGGGCACGGCCATCACAACGGGCACGACCATCACGATCATAGCGGTCACGACCACAACGGGCACGACCATCACGGTCATGGCGGCCATGACCATGGCGGTCACGACCATCATGATCACGGGGATATGATAAACGATTTCAAGAAGCGGTTTTATATATCGCTTGTCGTAACCATTCCTATCCTGATTTTATCCCCTATGCTGCAGAGTTTTGCGGGTGTGGACTGGCGTTTTCCGTTTGACCAATACATTGTGTTTGTGCTATCGACGTTTCTATTCTTCTATGGCGGATGGCCTTTTCTGACAGGCGGTATCAGTGAGTTAAAAAATAAGAACCCGGGTATGATGACCTTGATTGGTCTGGCCATTCTTGTCGCTTACGTTTACAGTTCGATGACTGTTTTCGGCTGGGAAGGCAAGGATTTCTTCTGGGAACTAGCTACATTAATTGATATTATGCTGCTCGGCCACTGGATTGAAATGAAATCGGTGATGGGTGCGTCGAATGCACTGGAAGAACTGGTTAAGCTGATGCCGAATGAAGCGCACAAACTCGATGAAAATGGGGAAGTGACCGACGTTCCGACATCAGAATTACAACAAGGTGATCATGTACTGATCAAACCGGGTGAAAAAATACCGGTCGATGGTACCATTTATGAGGGCAAGTCAGCTATTGACGAGTCCATGCTTACTGGTGAATCCGTACCGATTGAAAAAGAAAAAGACGATGAAGTGATTGGCGGATCGGTCAATAAAGAAGGGTCAATCAAAATAGCTGTAGAGAAAACGGGTGAGGATTCTTATCTGTCCCAGGTCGTTACGATGGTCAAGGAGGCACAGGAATCCAAGTCCAAAACACAGGACCTGACGAATCGTGCCGCCAAATGGCTGTTTTATCTCGCGCTTGCATCCGGGTTTATCACTTTATTTATCTGGCTTGCACTCGGCTATGCCTTTGATGTCGCCCTGGAACGTATGGTTACGGTTATGGTTATTACCTGTCCGCACGCGCTTGGATTGGCGGCACCATTGGTTGTGGCCGTATCCACTTCCTTATCGGCAAAGCGCGGTCTGTTAATTCGCAACCGAGCGAACTTTGAAGGTGCACGCAATCTGAATGCGGTCGTTTTTGATAAAACAGGCACACTGACGCAAGGCGAATTTGGTGTGACGGAATTAATCCCGAATGGCGATTATGAAAAAGACGAGGTTCTTGTATGGGCAGCCAGCTTGGAGCAGAACTCCGAGCATCCGATTGCATCAGGCATTGTCAGCTCGGCAACGGAGCAAGGTCTCGAACTGAAAACAATCGAGACCTTCGAATCCATTACCGGGAAAGGAATTGAAGGTACTATTGACGGGCGGAAAGTGAATGTCGTTAGTCCCGGTTATGTACAGAATAATGACATGACCTATGACCAGAAAACATTTGAACAGCTATCCGAAGAAGGGAAAACTGTCGTGTTTGTACTGCTCGATGATGAACTAATCGGCATGATAGCTCTGGCTGACATGGTTCGGGACACGGCGAAAGAAGCAATCGCATCCCTTAAGAAAAAGGGTGTCGAAACCATTATGCTAACCGGGGACAATAAAAAGGTGGCCGATTGGGTCGCTGGCCAACTCGGTATTGATGAGGTTTACGCGGAAGTGCTTCCCGATGATAAAGCGAACCAGGTGAAGACAATTAAAGGAAAGGGTTGGAAGGTTGCTATGACAGGAGACGGTGTCAATGACGCACCGGCACTCGCAACCGCTGACTTGGGAATTGCGATTGGCGCCGGCACAGACGTCGCCATGGAATCTGCTGACGTGGTCTTGGTCAAAAGCAATCCGAATGACGTGGTATCGTTGATGGAGCTGTCTCGAAAAACATACCGTAAAATGATTCAGAACCTATGGTGGGCAGCTGGTTATAACATTGTTGCCATTCCACTTGCTGCAGGTGTATTGGCGCCAATCGGCATTGTGCTCAGCCCTGCTGTCGGAGCAGTGTTAATGAGCTTGAGTACAATTATTGTTGCCATTAACGCTAAATTATTGAAAGCATAACGAAAAGCATGCCCTGAAAGATATCTATCTTTCAGGGCATCTTTTTTGTTTGCAAAGGGAATGGTTAAATGAAGGAAAAAACTTTAAAACATGTACAAATGCATCATTTCTCGATATTTTTCATGTATACTACCATTATAAACAATGAAAAAAGGTGATTTTATGCATATGATGGGGTATGGATCGTATTGGCCGATGATTATGATGGCGATTATATGGATAGGGTTAATTGTTGTGGCGGTCGTCCTGATTGCAAATTTCGTCAACGGCGGCCGTAAACAACGCCCCTTAGAGATTGCCAAAGAACGCCTGGCAAAAGGGGAAATATCAGAAGAGGAATATGACAGGCTAAAACAGAAGCTGAAAGACAAGCAGTAACAAGTGATGGTACAATGTTCAAAATGAGAAATTCGGTGATGTTCTCCTGCATAATATGGTCCAATCCAGACAAGCTAATCAGGACTAACCAATGAAAGGGGACCAAACATGGGGGTATTATCGGCATCACCAACCACTATGGATACTTGTATTGAGGCATGTCTTAAATGTATGCGGGCTTGTGAGGAATGTACAACCGCATGCTTGCAAGAATCGGATGTTCAAGCACGCGTGCGTTGTATTCAGACATTGAATGACTGTGCAGAGATATGTGCGCAGGCAGCGCAATATATGTCCCGGAATAGCTCGTTTGCAGCACAGTTGTGTGGCGTATGCGCAACCATATGTGAGCAATGCGCAACAGAATGTGAAAAGATGCAGGATAGCCATTGCCAGGAGTGTGCAGCTATATGCCGGCAATGTGCAGAAGCGTGTCGTCAAATGGCTGGCTAATATAAAAACATGCGTCCGGAAGTGTGATTACTTACCGGACGCATGTTTTTAATCATGCCTTATCTGTTAATTCCACGGCAACTTTACCATCTTCATTTCGTGATAGCTGAACGGTTTCGCCGGAGCTGAGGCAGCGGTTGTTTTGGCGTCTTTTACAAAAGTCAGGCCTAGCCGCGCCTTATTGTGAGTCCCGAAGCTCCGACGTTTCAATAAAAATCAAGAAGCTATCCTACCAGAACAGCTTCTTGATCGCGGGTATTATTCAACAACCAATGTTGACTTCATGTCAGCGTGTCCTTGACCACAAGGAACACTGCAGTAAATGGTATATTCGCCTGGTTCTTCAGGTGTAAATGTTGCTTCTCCTTCACCTTCAATATTCACATCGAATTCATCAATGCCAATTCCGTGCATGCCTTCTTCATTGGTCAGTGATACGGTTACTTCTTCGCCGGCAGGTACTGTATATTCATCTTTATCAAATGAAAAGTTGGTTGCTGTTACATCCATTGTGCTTCCGGCTGTTTCAGCTGCATCGCCGCCATCGTTTCCTGTTTCGTCGGACCCATTGCTGTCGTTACTGTCACCACCGCCGCAAGCTGCTAGAAACAGTGCCAGTCCGAGAACAAGCATTGCTAATAAACCTTTTTTCATAATAGCCCTCCTCGACTAATAAGTTCTTTTATTTTTTACATTTTCCATAGTAGGAACAGTTTGTGCAGATTTTATCGAGAAACAATGGCGACTCTTTGAACAATTTTGTTAGAAAAATAAGAAAATTCAGCAATATAACTTTTACTTGTAAGGTAAGTCCATTCCGGTCATGGAAGGAATCAATGGTCGGTAATGTGTTACATAAATGATAATGATTAGGACTTGTATGGTAACAAGTCCAATGATAAACAGCAATGGAACTGACATTATTTCAACTCCTATCATAAGTTGTCCTATACCACTATATGTACTGTGTTGTTGATTATGCTGTACCGATAGGGGGTATAGAAGGTTTGATACTTAATTGTTCCTAAAGTAAGTTTTATCTATTGACAAATGATACATAAGGGGGGTACCCTATAATTAGAACAAAAAAGGAGTGAGGCAGTTGGGTGAATACATGCATGATCATCCGGTGACGCCCCGGACAAAAGATGAAAAAGATGCCGTCGTCAATCGCTTGAAGCGGATTGAAGGACAGGTACGGGGTATTCAAAAAATGGTGGAAGAAGATCGTTATTGTGTGGATATCCTAGTGCAAATCAGTGCTATCAATGCTGCCTTGAAAAAAGTCGGGTTTTCCGTGGCCGAGCGCCATACGAAGCATTGTGTCAGCGATGCAGTGCAATCCGGCAAGGGTCATGAAGCGATTGATGAACTGATGGAAGTTCTAAAGCAGTTTTCCAAATAGGAGGGATAGTGATGAGTGAATCGGAACACACGACACTTGGTGTAACAGGGATGACCTGTGCAGCGTGCTCGAATCGGGTTGAAAAAGTATTAAATAAAATGGACGGTGTGGAAGCGAAAGTTAACTTAACGACAGAAAAAGCATCTGTTGACTATGATCCTTCTGCCGTTTCCGTTGATGATATATCCGCTAGAATTGAAAAGTTGGGTTATGGGGTTGAGATGGAAAAGGCGGAATTAGATATCACTGGCATGACCTGTGCCGCCTGCTCGAACCGGATTGAAAAAGTGCTGAATAAACAAAACGGTGTAAAAGTAGCCAGTGTGAATCTGGCCACCGAAAGTGCGTCTGTCGAGTACAATCCGGGACTGATGGAAGAAACTGATATTATTAATCGAATTAAAAAACTCGGCTATGGCGCGAAAGTGAAAACAGAAGAAGAAAATCAACAAAGTGCGAAAGAAAAGCAGTTAACACGAATGAAAACGAAATTGATTACATCTGCTGTGCTGGCTGCACCGCTTCTCTTAACGATGCTCGTTCATTTGTTTGATGTTAGTCTGCCGTCCATTCTGTTGAATCCGTGGTTCCAGTTTGTGCTGGCAACACCGGTTCAATTCATTATTGGTTGGCAATTCTATGTTGGTGCTTATAAAAACTTACGTAATGGTGGGGCTAACATGGATGTGCTCGTTGCCCTTGGAACAAGTGCCGCCTACTTTTACAGCCTGTATGAAGCGCTGAAAACTATTGGCAACCCGGCATATGAACCCCATCTCTACTTTGAGACGAGTGCAATTTTAATCACGTTGATCCTTTTTGGCAAATATCTGGAAACCGCGGCAAAAAGCAAAACAACAGCCGCATTATCGAAATTGCTAGATTTGCAGGCTAAACAGGCACGCGTGATTCGTAACGAAGAAGAAGTGATGATTCCAGTGGAAGATGTGGCCGTTGGGGACCGTCTGCGTGTCAAACCAGGTGAAAAATTCCCGGTTGACGGCACGGTCGTTAAGGGCAAAACATCGGTTGATGAGTCGATGATTACCGGTGAATCCATTCCTGTAGAAAAAGAAGTTCAGTCGGGTGTCATTGGTTCTACGATGAACAAAAATGGCACGGTGGAAATGGAAGCTACCAAAGTCGGCAAAGATACCGCACTCGCTTCAATTGTGAAAGTTGTGGAAGATGCGCAAGGGTCTAAGGCACCCATCCAGCGCATGGCCGATGTTATTTCCGGTTATTTCGTCCCGATTGTCGTTGGTATCGCCGTGGTCACATTTGGCATTTGGATTGCCTTCGTTTCGCCAGGTGCGTTTGAGCCAGCGCTGGTCGCCGCGATTGCCGTCTTAGTGATCGCTTGTCCATGTGCACTCGGACTCGCTACACCGACGTCAATTATGGTCGGAACAGGCAAATCCGCAGAAACCGGTATCCTTTTCAAAGGAGGTGAGCATTTAGAGCGTACCCATCAGTTAGATGCAATTATTATGGATAAAACCGGCACAATTACAAAAGGTAAGCCCGAAGTAACCGACTTCACCGGTGACACAGACACATTAAGGCTGTTGGCAAGCGCTGAAAAAGGATCTGAACACCCACTTGCTGAAGCTATTGTTGCATATGCTACGGAACAAGACGTAGAAATGACTGAAGCTGAAGCATTTGAAGCCGTACCCGGTCAAGGTATTAAGGCTGCGATTGCCGGTAAAGAAGTTCTTGTCGGAAATCGCAAACTGATGAATGAACATGATGTGCATGTTGATGCCGATGCGGATATGGAAGGCTTGGAAGCAGACGGAAAAACGGCCATGCTGATTGCAGTTAATGGCGAACATCGCGGCATTGTCGCAGTGGCCGATACGGTCAAAGATACGGCAAGTGAAGCCATTAAACAGCTGCATGATCAAGGTCTGGAAGTAGTGATGCTGACCGGTGACAACGAACGGACCGCACAAGCCATCGCGCGTCAAGTAGGCATCGATCAGGTGATTGCACAAGTGTTACCGGAAGAAAAAGCGGATAAAGTAAAAGAAGTCCAAATGCAGGATAAGAAGGTCGCTATGGTTGGCGACGGTATTAATGACGCACCTGCATTGGCTGTAGCTGATATCGGCATTGCTATCGGAACAGGTACAGAAGTCGCAATTGAAGCGGCCGACGTTACCATTCTGGGTGGCGAACTATTGCTCATTCCAAAAGCGATCAAAGCCAGTAAAGCAACGATCAGAAATATCCGTCAAAATCTGTTCTGGGCATTCGCTTACAACTCAGCAGGGATTCCGATTGCCGCAGCCGGATTGTTAGCACCATGGATTGCCGGAGGTGCAATGGCACTAAGTTCAGTAAGTGTGGTGTCGAACGCCCTTCGATTGAAGCGGGTGAAACTATAATGGTAAACTTGTCTCAAGGGACATGTTAAGCTACAAAAATGATTCGATATTGTCGGTAGAAAGGAAAACCGATAAATATATGAAAAAGGGGAGATAGATGATGCAAACAACGTTGAATGTCCAAGGGATGACATGCGGTCATTGTGAAAGTGCAGTAAAAGGTGCGCTGGAAGGTCTGGAAGGCGTACAGACTGTTGAAGTTGATCTTGACTCAGGCAAGGTAGATGTCACGTATGATGACGCAGCAGTAACCATTGCTGCTATGCGTGAAGCTGTAGAAGATCAAGGCTACGATGTCGTTGCTTAATAAAAAGGGAAAACCGGCTCTTCTTATGGGGGAGCCGGTTTTTTGTGTCAAATTCTAGTTCGATAACTTTAAAAATCTTGATATAATTATATTGTAAGCAGATTTCTTATTCCGCAATGGGAACCATTTAACGGAATAAGAAAAGGGGGATTACAATGCAAAATAAACTACGAAAGTCTGCAACAGACAAGGCTATATCTGGGGTCTGTGGTGGTATTGCTGAATATTTCGGTATATCATCTCTTGGAGTAAGAATACTTTTCATTATTTTACCAGCTAATCTGCTTATTTATATAATTCTTGCAAATACAATTCCCGATAGTCCGCCGTCATTGTAGTGATGTGTATTACATTAAACGGGCGCGATTCTTGAATAACTGTACAGACTAATCCATAAAACACGCTTTAAGGATTAGGGTTTTTGTCACTATATATTTCGGGTTCGTAAACCCAAAAGATTATACATTATACCTGAGTAACATAAATGCTCATACATTTTTAACTTAAGCAATTTATCAAAAATATTGTTTTGGAGTATTGGAAAGAAGCTGGATTATTAAAACCATCTGTTGCACGTACTTCTAAAATCACTTCCATACACGGTTCTGAATTAAAGCGTCATTTAGTTGATTTACATAACAATGGTCTTGAAAGCGTATTAGATATGTGTAAAAGATTATTTTAGAAAGCACTTATTAGCTCTACAAACGGAACAGATTGTTGAATTAGCTGGGGGTGAAGCGTTGAAAAGGCTTTTAACAGTGGCATTATCTGTTGTTTTATTTGCAACAGTATATTCTTGGATTTCTTATGTGCCTATGTCTCAGCGTGAACCTAATGTTTATTATTTTGGTTTTTTTGAAACGTTTATTCTTGTCATTATTTATGCTGGCCCCCTTTATTTTCTTGTAGGATTACCTCTTTCTATCCTTATAGACAAGTCGATTGAAAAATTTAACAGAAAGTCGAAGTTGACAAGATATTTTATTGGATTAGGTTTATATTCACTCGCCGGAGCGGTTGTAGGGCTTGTTTTTCTTATTATAGGAAGTCAAAACCTATATCGATTGGATGTTATTTCATTTTCAATATATGGATTTGTAGCATCTAATTTTTACTTTCATTTATCATTGTTAATAGCAAAGATAAAAAAATAAGTTAAAGTAAAAGCAATATTTCAACCAACGGAAGTAGGGATAGCAAAGATGAAGGAAAGTGAATCGGATGATTGCTTTGTGGCCAATAATGCTGAGGAGTTGCTTTCTGCGTTAAAGAACAAAGCACCTTATATATTAATTACCAAGTATTATAGAAAAGAATTTCAGCAAAATACAGAATTGCCAATGCCGGAAGAAAATTTCTTCTCAGGGACGCGTGTAGCAGCAGGAGTTGGAGGTAGTCCTGTTTTTCTTTTAATGAACCTATTCAGTAAAAAGGATAAACAACAAAGAAAGATAGATAGTAAAATTCAAAAATACATACTTAAAGAACACGGAGAGGATCTTCTTTTGTATTTACGTCAATTGGACTATTGAAGCAATTGGGTATAAATGGAATAAAGGTTGTACTAGAATACGAAGGGCGTAAAAGCGGAATAAAGCGTAATTTGTTACTTTCAATCGGACATGGGGATAGGCTTACTCCTCCGGTTTTGAGAAGGATAACCGGAATAAGGGCCTGTCCTCATGTCCCTTTATCAAGTCAATTTTTCGTATTAGGTGCACCAGGTGGCTGATAAAAAGGCGGAACTTTAAGCCAACCTTTTTTCTGCATCAATTCCTTTGCTTTAAAAGCTAAGGATAGTTTTTCTGTCTGAAATTTAAGAAACATGAGACCAACATCGGTACGTAGGCTTTGACTCGCGGAAGCCGCACACATATCCGATGCCACAACAAAGTTGATCAAAAGGGTGTTGGCCAGTTCATTATCTGTAAACCCAGCCCCGATGGGTACGGCATTGGGATCCGAATTGGGCTTATCCTCCGGCGCAGTGGGTAACCTTACTCCTTCCTTTCGCATAAACTCTGTTAATTGTTTTTTATGGGATCTGGCAGTGGCTAATGCGTCTTGGTATAACTCGATTACGCCAGGATCTGTCGTGGTGTTGAGTCCTACTTCTTCATAGATAATAATATTGTTTACGAAAGAAAGGTATGTCCAGCACGCCATAACTTCACCAACATGTAACGGGTTTTTCTGATTATCTGTTAAAGACTGTATAACATTTGAAGCAGTCTCAAATAGCTGCGAAATCTTTTGCATATTATTTCTCCTCCATAAAAGTCATATTCCTCCCAAGAGTATTGACCGTTATGAAGAAAGTATGCGAGGCATGAGGATAGGCTACTGTCCCACTTTCAAATCCGTCAAACAGAGAAAAGGGGGCCTGTTCCCATTGATCTGACTGTTATATTTCTACCTGAATTATTTTCCACTCGATTTAATGAATGTCACTAGCTAATTAGCGACAAATACCTGTATTTTAACTGAGTCGAATAATTTATAGAGTGCTTGGAATCCTATAGGTCATAAGTAAATTGTGACTAACGGGCGTCGTACGAAGCAAGTGGAAAACGTGCGAAAGCCATACTGGTAGCGGTATTGAATCGAACGACTGCACCATGCTAAACAATTAAAAGTAGCACTTCGAAAGGGGCAGACAAAATGGATACAAACAAACATGGGTCTGATAAAGATAAACAGCTTGAATCACAAATCGGCGAACATCAGCAGCATTCAAAACTAAACGTCTCTGAATTAAGTGACTTATGGGCCAATTATATTGGTGATTCCATGTTTTCCTGTATTTTCGAACATTTCTTGGAGGTCGTCCAGGATGAGGAAATAAAAGAGATTTTGTTATTTGACCAGGGAATTTCTAAGCGGCATGTCAATACGATTGCCGACTTGTTCACGAAAGAAGGAATCCCTGTTCCTGCCGCGTTTGGAACATCCGATGTGTATAAGGGCGCACCACGGCTATTTGAGGATACCTTTATGTTATTTTATGTACGGGAAATGGCAATCGGCGCATATGGGCAATATACACGCGCAATGGCCACCTCTATTCGGCAAGATGTTATTGATTTCTACCGGCAAGGCGTACAGGAGTTAAATGAAGTCTATGAACGGACAACCCATTTAATGTTGGAAAAAGGACTAATGATCAAATCACCAAATATACCTTATCCTAAACACGTGGAATTTGTTGACAACAAGTCGTTTAATAATTTTTTTACGGGCAAAAACCGCCCATTAGCAGGACTCGAAATCAAACATTTAGTTTTAAATATTTCCACGAATGTGTTGGGGAAAGCGTTAATGATGGGATTTGCTCAAACGGCTTCTTCACAAAAACTACGGAACTTTTTCAAAAAAGGCTGGGAACTTTCGGAAAAACAAATTAAACAGTTTGGTAACTTGTTAATCAGTGATAACATCCCGACACCAAGACTGATGGATCCGCATGTAACGGATTCTAAGGTCCCTCCATTCAGTGATAAACTGATGATGTATCACGTGCTTTTAGCGAATCAATTAGGCTTGGAAAACATAGGAACAGCAATGGCCAGAACGCTAAGACACGATATCCATGCCAAATATGCTAAGTTTATCGGTGAAATAGGGTTATATACTAATAAAGCACAGGAAATGATGATTGAACACGGCTGGCTAGAGGAACCCCCGCTGACGACAGACAGAAAGAAGGCAGTGAAGAACCCATTGTAACAGTATGATAACAAATGAAGCGTTCTGAATTGCCTGCACAGGCGCTCAGGAATGTTAGGGTGGGGATTGCATGCTTACGGCTGATCTCCACTTTTCATTTTTAATTTAAGCCATCCTTGTAGTATTACGTTTGTTCGAATACATAAAAAAATAGTTCGATTATAGGGGAATCAAGATGCATGTAATCATTCTTTTTTTCGCGCTAGCAATCGCTTGGTATTCAGTTAATTGGCGTCGTTTTTATGAATACCAAGCAACGATATTGTATATGGCTACCATGAACTTATTATATTATTTTTTAACGACGGATTATCGCTTGTGGACGTTACAATCGAATTTGGGACTACCGTCTGCAGTGATCGACCTGCTTTATACGTTTGTTTTATTTCCGTGTACGGTCTTGATCTTCTTATCCCACTACCCGCAGCAGCTCGGAAAACAAATTATCCATACGGGAAAATGGGTTATCATTTATTTTGTATTTGAATGGGTTGGCTATCTGTTCGGTGCTATTTACTATGATCATGGCTGGTCACTAGGTTGGTCAGGTTTATTTCTGGTGGTGATGTTTCCGATGCTGCGAATGCATTACAAACGGCCTATACTGGCATACGGATTATCTGTTATCGTCACTATCTTCTTGCTTTATTGGTTTAAGGTACCATGGCTAGCGTCCAATGCATTGGCTGAGGAGATGTTAACATGGAATTAATTCTTCTATGGTTATTTTTGATAACCGGAATCATATTATTTATCCGATCCTCAAAAAAACACCCTTTTCAAGAATGGTTGATATGTTATTTGCTGGCTCTCATGTTGCGGTGTTTCTGGGCCAGTTGGTGGTCAATTATGAGCTGCTGTACTACCCTGTCAAGCTGTTTCCCGAATTCGAGTCAAGTATCCTTTATGAATATTTGCTGCTGCCGATTATGTCCGTCTATTATTATTATCAGACTTCCAGCAGCAACAGTACTATATTTCGAATGTTATGGGTAGCGCTGTTCATTAGTGGTATTTTAACCGTTTTTGAAGTGGTGCTGGAAAAAAACACGAACCTTATTCAATATATCTACTGGCATGGGTATTATTCACTGATCAGCATTTTTCTCTTTCTGCTAGCTATCCGTTTTTTGATTGTACAAATCATGAAAATGGGAGAGAAAAAAAGGGAAGCAGAGGAAAAATTGTGAAAAAGCATAGGGCTTTTTTTTGCACCGCGGGGACAGGCGAACATACCGGATAGAACCAGGATAGCAGTCAACATCAACGGAATACGGAAGCGCATCAACGGAATAGCAGCCAACATCACCGGAAAACGAAGGCACATCGACGGAATAGCAGCCAACATCGACGGAAAACGAAGGCGCATCAACGGAATAGCAGCCAACATCGACGGAAAACGAAGGCGCATCAACGGAATAGCAGTCAACATCAACGGAAAACGAAGGCGCATCAACGGAATAGCAGTCAACATCAACGGAATATGGAAGCGCATCACCGGAATAGCAGCCAACATCACCGGAATAGCAGCCAACATCACCGGAAAACGAAGGCACATCACCGGAATAGCAGCCAACATCGACGGAAAACGGAGGCGCATCACCGGAATAGCAGCCAACATCAACGGAATACGGAAGCGCATCACCGGAATAGCAGCCAACATCACCGGAAAACGAAGGCACATCGACGGAATAGCAGCCAACATCGACGGAAAACGAAGGCACATCACCGGAATAGCAGCCAACATCAACGGAATATGGAAGCGCATCACCGGAATAGCAGTCGACATCAACGGAAAACGAAGGCACATCGACGGAATAGCAGTCAACATCAACGGAAAACGAAGGCACATCGACGGAATAGCAGCCAACATCAACGGAAAACGAAGGCACATCACCGGAATAGCAGTCGACATCAACGGAAAAGATGAACCGCGGGGACAGGTTCATTGGTCCAACTGGTTTTTTCTGCTTAGGAAAGGGACGTCATTGAAAAAAATGGAGAACCGATGGGCCTGCCCTTCATGGTTTGGATGCACCGCGGGGACAGGTTCGTTGGGCCAACTGATTTTTTTCTGCTTGGAAAGGGACACAATTGGAAAAAAATGAAAAATCGATGGACCTGCCTCTATGGTTTATGTGGGTTGCGGTTAATAGCATTTTGCAATTTATATATTGCAAAATGCTATTAACCAGCATATAATATTTATAAACCATATGACTGGAGGAAACCGAGATGTTTTTCCGCAAAAACCATATAAAGGACGAACGGATTGCGAATATCCGCAATAAAATTTATAAAGAGATGTACATTTTGGTGATAATCATTTGCTTGATTTCTGTAGCCATCAAGTTTTATCAAAACGGGTTCCACCTTGAGGAAGTGTACACGGAATGGTTTATTTTTATAATCACAAGTATTTATTTCTCCTACCGTTCGGCAAATCTAGGAATCTATTCGGATGAGGTGGAGCTGCATGATCGAGCGAGCGGCATGTCCAGGGAGAAGAAAAATCTTATCATTGGTATCATCATTGGAATCGTGTTTTCGGGATTCCTTGGTTTGAATAGTGCCATATCATACACCGATGGGATTGCGGATGGATTTTTTACATTTTTCCTTGTCTTTTTTACATGTATCGTTATTTATGTACCTATGCTTAGCATCATGATGATTATTAGTCATGCGATGATGAAGAGGAAAAGTGATAAAGCCGCAGCCCGACAACTGAAGGATTTGCATGAAGACGACGGTGATTCTGATGAAAAACATTAAGCTAAAAATGGCCAGGGCAGAGCATGACTTATCACAAGAGGAGCTGGCGAAACGTGTTGGTGTATCCCGACAAACCATCGGGCTGATCGAACTGGGGAAGTATAACCCAACACTTAGCCTATGCAAAGCTATCTGTAAAGCATTGTCCAAAACACTAGATGAACTATTTTGGGAGTAATGGACCGCGGGGACAGGTTCGTTGGGCCAAGTGATTTTTTCTGCTTGGGAAAGGGATGTCATTGGAAAAAAATGGAGAACCGGTGGACCTGTCCCCATGGACCACCCCCATGGACCACCTCCCTCTGGACCACCCATGGACCACCCCAATTTTACTGAGTAGGTTTACGAAATAGTTTTTCCCAATTGTGTGCTGCTGGCATTGGTTTATGAAACAGAAATCCTTGTATATCGTCAATTGACCGATGGCGCAACTGCAGAAGCTGCTGCTGGGTTTCAACGCCTTCTGCTATGACACGCATATTTAATTCGTGTCCCAGATTAATAATCGATTTCATGATAGACCGGCTGTTATCATTCGTGTCAACATCCTTCACAAAAACCCGATCTATTTTCAAGGTGTCCGCCGGGAAATGCTTCAAATACTGAAATGAAGAATACCCGGTTCCAAAGTCATCAATAGCGACTTTAACGCCCATATGCCGGATTCGTTCTACTTGCCGGGCAGATAAATCGGTATCCTGCATCACCATTGTTTCGGTAATTTCTATTTCTAATAATGTTGGATCCAGTTGTGTGTCCGCCAACACATCAGCTATTTTATTCGGAAGATTTTTTTGCATGAATTGCTGGGTAGAGATGTTGACGGAAACTTTCACTGGCTCATAACCCTTTTGTTGCCATTGGACATTTTGCCAGCAAGCTGTTCGGAGCACCCATTCGTCAATTTCTGTAATTAAACCGGATTCTTCAGCTATCGGTATAAAATCACCGGGAGAGATGATACCATATTCCGGATGTTCCCAGCGCACTAATGCTTCGACTGCATTTATCTGCCCGGTGTCAGCATTAACCTGGGGTTGATAACAAAGGACAAGCTGTTCCCCGGCGATCGCGTTGTGCAGCATGTTCTCCAGTTGCAGATGTTCGAAATGAGATGCATGTAATTCCGCCTTCGATGTTGCATAATTGTTTCTTCCTGCTTTTTTTGCCCGGTACATGGCTGAATCTGCCTGTGTCAATAGCGTTTCAAAATTATCACCGTCGTGTGGGTGGAAGCTGATACCGATACTTACTGTTACATGCAACTCGTTTTCATGCAGGGTAAACGGTCTGGAAAATGCAGCAATAATGTCCTTGGCTGTTTCGATGGCAGCTTGTTCATCATCGAGGAACGGGAGCATACATACAAACTCATCCCCGCCTAAACGGGCAATTAAGTCTGGCCGATGCAAACAAGAGCGCAATCGTTCGGCAGCATTTTTCAACAATAAATCACCACACGAATGGCCGAATGTGTCATTGATTAACTTGAAACGATCTAAATCAATGAATAATAGTGCCCCGATATGATAGGTGTTTCGATTCTCACCAAAGATTGCATGAAACGTTTTTTCAAATGAAATGCGGTTCGATAACTTTGTCAAGGGGTCATCATAGGCGAGAAAATGAACTTCTTTTCGTTTCTCCAAAGGGTCATTTGCTTGTGTCAATGTTATGGAATAATACAGATTTTCCGGTGAGGATGTGTGAAACGCCTCCACCGTCAGCCAGTACGACGACAGTTCCCCTTCCTGCCGGTTGAACCATATTTTCCCTTCCCATGAACCTGTTTCCTGAAGTGCTAATTGGATGTCCTGCTTTTTTGTATCATCAATTAAAGCCAAACTTGAAAATTGATGAAAATCGAATGTTTCATTTTGTATATTCGTAATCGTGTAAAAAGCCGTGTTAGCCATGATGATATCCCCATTATGATTGATCATGGCCAGCCCTTGTTTGGATTGATGAAAACTGTCGTATACCAACTGATGGATGTCATGTACACCAGGAAATGGCAACGTAACCACCTCTTTTCATTGTGTGACAAGGATAGCACGAAAAAGTGGTGTAAAAATTGATTTACATCAAATTTTTTACAGGTTTGTTCGTGGTACGATTATATACAATGTTGAAAGGAGGCTGGACAATGGATTTATTCACATTTAATGATATGACAAAAATAAACCGGACGGAGCTCGGAGATGAGGTGCCGCTCGAACTTTTCCGAGCAATCCGTTTAATCGGCATGTACCAAGGGTTGCCAATGGAGGGGAAAACAACAACCTTGACAGTCGGCAGGAAGATAGGTCGAAGTATACCAGCAGATACCGTCGAACAGTTTTTGGATATGTTCAAGGCATTAAAGATCGGTGCGATGACCCTGCTGGAACAAACAGATTCTTATATGCTGTTTAGGGTGTACGATTGCTTTTGCAGCGGCCTTCCCGTTAAAGGAAAAAAAGTTTGTGATCTGGAAGGAGCCATCTTGGAAGGAGCATTAAAAAGAATTCTTAATAACAACAATCTTTCTGTTTACGAATCGAAATGCAATATAAACGGGGACGACTACTGCGAGTATACCGTCCGAAAGTACAATAATATTGATGACTAGCTAAAGTGGACCGCGGGGACAAAGTGGACCGCGGGGACAGGTTCATTGGTCCAACTGGTCTTTTTGTTAGGATAGGGACGTCATTGGAAAAAAGTGGTGAACCAGTAGACCTGTCCCCATGGTTCCAGGACTATCAACGGATTAGCAGCGAACATCACCGGATGAGACAGGACTATCAACGGATTAGCGGTGCACATCAGCGGAAGGGAGCCGGATATCAACGGATTAGCAGTTAATACCAACTTTTTTGGCTAATTGCTGCTGTGTTAGCTCCATCTCCACACAGGCTACCTTTACCTTGTTTTTCACCTGTCTGAACCTCCTTACTATTAATGTTACATATTGTTTGGCGGGTATATGGGATACAGGTTTGCGACGTGAATCCGGATCAATCAGTGTACAGGCGGGTAGAACAGCGGAACTGTCTCGTGAGCCGAACTGGTGCAAAGGACTCACGTTTGGTGGTGGTTTTTTCTGTATACTGTTGTGGGGAAGGAGGCACGACCATGAAGGGAACATCACACGCACTGATTGGTGGAGCAGCAGGTTTCGGGGTGGCGGTTTATTTGGGCACGACCCCTGTAGATAGTTTCACTCTAATGAGTGCAGGAATGATTGCAGGGCTATGTCCTGATCTTGATACAAGCGGGCGATTGTCCCGCCGTATTACCATCCCGGCTGAACCGTTTAAATTATTAATGGGATTTGTAGCGGTATGGCTAATATACTACTCATTCGTGAAAGGGTCCGGTGTGGAACAGGTGACCGGAATTGGTGTTGGCGTGTTGTTGCTTGTGTTTTCTAGAAAGTTATCACCAAAATGGATGCTAACGGTTACGGGCGCGGGAATCATCGTGCTGGGAGGAGCGATGGACGTACTATGGCTGCTTTTGGTAGGTGGCTATGTGCTGCTAGCGTCGTTATTCCCGCATCGCTCCTACACGCACTCGCTGCCAGGACTTATTTTTTTCGGTTATATCAGTTATTTGTTTGCAGCCGATGTGCAGGTGGAAGGGATGTTCTATGCTTGTGTGATAGGATATGTATCCCATTTGGCAGCCGATTCACGGGTTATCCCAGGCAATAAACAAGGCGTAAAACTATTCGCCCCTGTTAGTAGATTGGAAGTGTAAGTGGAGTGCGTAAACCGCGGAGACAGGCTAATTGAACCAGTGAACCTGTCCCCGTGGACCACCGAACCAGTGAACCTGTCCCCATGGTTCGGTCTTGCGTTCGTTTCTTTTTTTATGTATACTGTGTATATAACGTATACACGGTAACTCGGATGGGTGAGGGGGTGTTCGAATGTGCTGATACATATTTCGCAGACGAGTTCGACGCCGATGTATGAGCAGGTGATTGGGGAAATCCAGCGGTTGATTGCGATGGGGCATATGGAACCGGGGGAGATGCTTCCGTCGATTCGTGAGCTGTCCAAACAATTGATGACGAGCGGGATTACCATTCGGCGTGCATATCAGGAACTGGAACAGACCGGGTTTATTTATACGCGAAAAGGCAAAGGCAGTTATGTGGCCAAACTAAGTGACGAAAGGCTGGCACAATGGAAGATGGAACAAGTGCGGGGACCATTGTCGGAATCGGTTTTGCAAGCGAAAAAGCTGCATCTGAAAGAAGAACAATTCCACGATTTGATCAGACATATGTGGCAAGAAGTGGATGAAGAAAAGCAGGAGGGAGAAGACAATGAATCATAACGGTGAACAGCCCTTATTGGATGTGCGCAACCTAACTAAAACGTATTCGGATTTTCAGTTAAAGGATGTGAATCTGGTTCTTCCCGCTGGCACGATTATGGGTTTTCTTGGCAGGAATGGTGCGGGGAAAAGTACGACCATGAAAGCGATTATGGATTTGATTAAGCGGGACGAAGGGGATATTCATATTCTTGGTATGCCGATGCCGGAAGAAGAGGTGGCCGTGAAAGAGCAAGTCGGCTACGTCGGGGATACGCCATTGTTGAATAACGCTTGGACGATGGAGAGGACATTGCAATTTGCCCGTCAGTTTTACCCAAATTGGAACGAGGAAGCGGTTGAACGACATTTGGAACGCTTCGGGATTGCTAAGGACAAAAAAATAAGCGAGTTATCTAAAGGGATGAAAGTAAAAGCATCACTCGTCCTGGCGATGGCACATGAGCCGAGACTGTTGCTTCTGGATGAGCCGACGTCCGGACTTGATCCTGTCGTGCGAACCGAGGTCCTGGAGATGTTATTGGATTTTGTTCAGGATGAAAGCCGCAGTGTGCTTTTTTCTTCGCATATTACGTCCGATGTGGAAAAAATTGCGGATTGGGTGACGGTGCTTGATGATGGGCAGATCGTTTTCAGCGAGGATAAGGAGTCGCTTCTGGATCGGTACCGGCGGATTGTTATTCCGAGTGAAAGCGGTGAACAGGCGAACGAATCGCCATTTTTGTTTCACTGTCAAACAACCGCTGGCGGGTATATTGGCTATACCGACCGTTTTCAGCAATTTCAGCGTTTCGCTAAGGGGAACTGGCACGCCGAACGCCTGACGTTGGAAGAACTGTTCGTATTGTTGACAGGACGGAAGGAGGAGTAACCGGTGAACGTGCTGATTCAACGGGAGATGGAGGGGGAAATAGCATCAGATTGGCAAGAAAGAATCATTTATCATGTCATGTACGGTGTGGTGCTGAACATTTTTATGTGGCTACTCGGTCCACGGGTGTTAGATCTGTTCAGCATAGGGGCGATGGATCAGTTTGTTTCTGTCATGGTGGTCCTGGTGGTTTCGTCTACACTTAATGAAAAATTAAAAAACGACAGCATCAACCGGCAAATGAGCTTTTTACAAACGCTGCCTGTCTCTAAAAGCCAGCTAGTCCATGCCAAATTTCTGCATATGCTATTGCTGTGGTGTATGGCATTTGTTTGGCTTTCATCGGTTATTTCTGTGAATTTGCTTTTGAATGGAGGGTGGACGTTTGATTTGTGGACCCATGTTTGGGGGTTCACGTCAGCCCTTTTATTTATCCAATCAATGGTTCTGCTGTGTTATTTTTCAAAAGGATATCAGGTGGCTCAAGCAGTCTTCTATTTGTCTGCTTTAGCATGGGCAGCAATATTTATTCCGCTGGGGTTGACACTAGAGGAGACGGGACTCTCGAAAGGTGGGCTTTGGGGAATCGCGTTAATGGCAGCTTTTATCATATATGTTATCAGCTGGTTGATGGCTATTCGGAAGGTGAATGCAAAGGGGATTCCGGAAGAAAGCTGGGATTACCTTGCCACAGATGATGTTTCGTAATGGTATTCCAGCGAAAGAAAGGAGGTCCATTTGATGGGAGCGTTAATTCGGAGAGAACTGGATGGCATGGTTACGGTTAGTTTTAAAAATAGCTTTCAAACATATTTCGTTTTAGGCCTTGTACTTATTCTGCTTATGTGGATATTGGGCCCAAATGTCACAGGATTATTTAATACGGATATGATAAGTCTGTTATTATTTATTACTGGTTTTTTATCGGCTACGGTAAACATGTTGTCCTTATTAGAGAATGATGATGCTAATAATGCGTGTTCATGAAGGAGGATAAAAAGGACCGAGGATTTCGAGGCGGCGCAGCTTTGAGTAGCGGAATGTATGCAATTTAATACATGAGCAACGGAAAAGCAAGCCAACGAAGAAATTTGATGTGTCATTTTTACCGGACTTTTTGAACAACCTCTAATCGGCAACTATCCTTTTTGCAAACACTGCCGGTGCGTAAAACAAACATTGTTCATGCAAAATTCCTAAGCAATCTTTTATTGTGCGGCTTTATATTCATTTGGACGTCTGTACTTGTGTCGGCAAATTTACTGATGAACGATGTCTGGACAATTGGATCGTGGATGATTGTGTTTCCTTTCTTAGCTGTCCTAATGTTATTGGTGAGTGGAAATCTTCTATGGTATTACTTTCAGGGGAGTTTGCATAATGGATGGATTAATTATGCCCTGGTCATTGGCGGTACAATGATTCTGCTTTACTTAGGTTTTCATAAGCCGTCGGGACAATCGCAAACCTTTTTATATTCGTTGTCACTCAGCCTGTCTGTTCTGGTTTATTTTGTTAACTGGGTAGCTGTGATCATAAAGGTGCATAAAAAAGGGTTTGCAAAAGAAGTGCCTAATCCTGAACGGGAAAAAACAAACAAACGCATAGAGGAATTGAAAAGGCGTCATGCCGAGCATCAGTCTAAAAAGAATCAACAAGGAAATGAACCATGAGGCATTGGAAAGGAGGTCCTAGCTGATGGGAGCATTAATGAAACGAGAGCTCGACAGCATGCACCTGGCTTCGCAATATCAAAATAAACTTAAGGCATTTATAGCAGTGTATGGCATTTTGGGCGTTGGGGTTCCGGTTTTCTTCTGGGTGTTCGGTCCAGGCGTTGTCGGTCTTATGAGTGGAGACATGGTGAATACATCGATTTTAGTTATTGGTTTAATTCACAGCTCGCAAGCGATCTCGCTGCATTTATTCAGGGAAGACGCCCATCGACAGTTAACATTCTTACAGATATTGCCGGTGAAAAAAACAGCTATTGTACATGCCAAATTCACAAGTGTACTGTTACTAAGCGTATTTGTTATTGGTTGGATGTTTATGGTTGCAGGTGCCAACACACTACTGAGTGACATTACAGTGAGTGATTTTTGGCTTGCAGTGGGATTCTTTTGTTCGCTGATTATTTCTACTGAGGCCGTCGTGCTTCTGACATATTTTACGCGAGGCGCTGACAGAGTAAACGTCATGTACTGGGTTTCCTTTGCTGGTTGGGCAGTTCTGTTCGTCTTGTCAGGTCTCTTCATGAAAAGTCTGGGGAAAGAACCGGATAGTTTCGTTTTTATCATTTATATATTGGTTGCCCTCTTCGTGTATCTCTTTTGCTGGTCATTGGCGGTACGAAGGGTGAACAAACGGGGATTCCCACAAGAAACCGGCTATAAGGCAAATCAAATACAAACCATTGACACAAGAGGAAAAGGGGATTGACATGAGGGCAGGTGCGATTTTCCGTTTTGTTAAAGAAGAATGGTACAGTCAGCGGCGTATGCTGTTATGGTACATGGTATGGACGCTGCTGCTTGATATAGCGCTGCTGATTTGCAGTCAGCTGGAATGGGTGCTGCAGCAGGTTCGCCAGTCCGCACTCAGTTTCGGGCAATTTTCGTTAAGCGTATTTGCTATTCTATTTATACCATATGCCATCAGTTGGGTGATCCTTGTTTATAAGGTGGATAAGGAGAAGCGGACAGGATTTTACACGTTTGTGCATACATTGCCGATCACTATAAAGGAAGTGGTTACGGCAAAATATATTTCCGTATTCCTGATGAATGGATTAATGTTCGGCTGGCTTAGTATGTTGTGGCGCCTATATGAAGTTAGTGTAAGGGATGCAGCATCATTGCAAGCGTGGACAGGGTTATGTATGGTTGGTTTCTTGATTGCTTTTGGTATGTCAGCTATTCAATTGGGGATCTTCTTTCATTGGGGCGGTACTAGTCTTGCTTTACTATTGGTGCTCATTGTTGGGAACCAATTGGATGTTGCCGACCAATTAGCTGACCAGACAATGGCGTGGATGGCAGGGACGCCGCTCTTGACGTGGGGAGTCACCCTTTTGATAGTCGGTTGTATCTGGAGCCTATGTTGGCGCTGGTCGCTAAAGGCCTACCGAAAATACGAATGAGACACCAGTCATAACGTATTGCTGGCCCGCAACTCGAGCGACAGACAATCCAACTCGAGCGAGAACCGCCCGAACTCGAGCACGTGCGGGCTAGTCTATTGGAAAAATATGGTACACCGATGAACCTGTCCCCATGGTCCCTGCAGTGCACACCAAAAAGAGGAGACAACACGTTATCTCCCCTTAACCCGCAAGCTATAATTTTTGCTTAAACGCTTCTAATTTATCTAATGTTTCAAGCGACAACGTACGTAAATTGGTTTTATTCACCTTGTCCTTTTTAGCCGTGGCAATTAGTGGATACAGACTTTCTTCAATATTTTTATAGTCTTCGGGGTGGGACGCTTCTACTTTCTTTTCGATGCTATCCCAATTTTTCTCAATTGCTTCTCCAAGCTCATTGATTTCATCCGTATTGTCTGTTCTTTCTTCTGTTAGTTTCTGTAATTCCTTCACTTTGGCGATGATACCACTAACGCCTTCCTGTATGTCTACATTACCCGGGTTCTCAGATTGCAGTTCATTGCTCTTGTCAGTGGTCGCATCTTGCTCAGCGTTGTTTGTAAATCCTGTTAAAACCGCACCCAGCAAGAGAAAAGCCCCTAAATAAAGAATAAGCTTCCGCATGGTCATTTCCTCCTTCGCTTCTACTTATTCCTACATTTCCCATGAATGGCTCATTTATACAAAGGCTTTTATCGTGGTGCGGTTCCTTACCGCGTCCCGGATTCTGTCCGAGCACTTAATGGTAAAAAATGGTGGCCCGATGAACCTGTCCCCATGGTTCAGTATCCTTGTGATTGCAGGTGGCGTTGTCTGATGCCTTTTCGTGCGACTAGGACGAGAAAGATGGCGACGAGTCCTTCTGCAGCTGGTAGTGCGAGCCAGATGCCTGTTGTGCCAAACAAGGCTGGCAATATGATGAGTGCTGCAATTAGGAGAATGAAGCCGCGAAATAGGGTGATGCCAATCGAGGGCCCGATATAAGCAATCGATTGGTAATAGGTCATATAGATAAAATTAATCCCCATAAATAGGTAGCCGATAAAAAACAACTTAATTCCTTTTATGGCCAGCTGGCGTATGGCTTCTGTTTCCACGCCGAAAATCGATACGAGGTAACCGGCACCGAAATAGCCGATAGCGAGAAAAGCGATTCCCAGCGCCAGTCCGGTAATTTCAGACACCTTGACCGTATCTTTGATGGACTCGTATTTCTTTGCACCAAAATAAAAACTGATCATTGGCTGAATAGAAGAGCCCATTCCGATAAAGGCCAAAAACATAAACGTGTGCAAATAATTGATGACGGAAAATGCCGCCAGACCGGTTGTGCCAGCATAGTAGGATAGCGCGATATTGTATCCCATGACAAAGATGCCTGTTCCTGCTTCAGCCAGGAAATTAGGGAAGCCCAGTTTACCAATTGTAACGATGTCTCTTTTTTCCCATGTTGGACGCATGAACTTTAAGCCACTATTTGCTTTGAAAAAATGAATGGAATAAACAAGGAGACCGGCAACCGTTGCTAACACCGATGCTAGCGCAGCGCCTGTTACTTCCATTCTCAATATAAAAATCATCCAGTAATTCAGGACAATATTGAGTAAGGCGGTTACTACAAGCCCCGCCATGGCAATGTTCGGGCCACCGTCGTTACGGACGAAGATGCTGAGACAGTTTTCCCAGGCGAGGACAGGCGCCCATAAAAAAATAATTTCCATATAATCCATGGCATACGGCAACGTTTCTTCATTGGCACCGAACAAACGGGCGAGCGGTTCTGCAGCTAAATAGCCGGTGATGCCGATTATTGTGATCACGATGGTTACGAGCACCAAGGCAAGGGTGAAAATCCGCTTTGCTTTCTCTGTATCATGTGCACCGGTCGCGATGGAATATAGTGTACCCCCGCCAATGCCAATCAGAAGCGAGATGGATATGACGACGGACCAGACAGGCACAGCAACATTGACACTGGCAAGCGCCACAGAGCCAACACCGTTCCCGACAAAAATGCCATCAATAACAATGTTGACAGACATGAGCATCATACCAACAAGCGTAGGAAGGAAATATTGAAAGAAACTTTTCGTGACAGACTGAGACAGCAGTTTTTGTTCAGCTAAGCCCATCATCCACCTCCTAACTTCATTTGTTATAATCATTTTACAAGTTAGGTAGGTAAAAAGCTATTGTGAGGAATTGTTCTGCTGTGTCTGTTTTATTCCAAGCAAAAAGGGAATAATACCAAAGGGAGATGATGATATGGAAATAGAGAAACATAACTGGCCGGAAAAATACGATATCAACAAACTCGTTACTATTCAGAATGATATTGACAAAATTATTAATGAAACAAAAACATCGGTACGCCGCAATGACCGATACGCCGACCCAGGTGACAGCCTCATGTTAGACGGACATAAGGTTGTTGTCGAACACGTCTACCCACAAAAACTTGGAGAAATCACCGAAGAAAATGCTCAGCAGGAAGGCTATAAAAGCTTGGAAGCATACAAAAATGGTATTACCAATATTCACGGAGAAGACGTATGGGACCCGGAACAGGTAGTCTGGGTGCACGAATTAAAGGTCGTTGGGTAAATGCGTTGATATTTCAGCGTTGATCAAAAACCACTGTTAAGAAATACGTCTAGGTGGCTGACTGTTTAATAATTTGCAGTAGCTCATGCGGATATTCTGACATATCAGAGGAATACTATATACGGATTTCTTCAATTACGAATAGAATGGAGGAGACCGTAGATGGCACAACAGAATCTGCATGAGCAGTTACAGCAAGCAAGTAAACAGATACATGATGCACAGGAATCCGCCCGCATGGGACAGGGTTCAGATCCGCAACTGATCGAGCAAGCTGAACAGCAGCTCCAGCAAGCAGAAAAACAGCTACAGCAAGCGCAAAATCAGGCGGGAAGAGAAGCAACCGAAAATCCGCAGTTTCAGCAGGCGTACGAACAGCTGCATGACACAAGGCAGCAAGTACAGGAAGCACAGCAAAATAATAATGATATTTTGTAAATAGTATCAAGCCCATACTTCTTAGGTATGGGCTTGATTTTTTTAAGTGTACAGAATGAGGCAATACAATATTCATGGCAAAGATTAGCCACGTCCACGTCCGGCTCCAGCGCCTTTATTCATAGTCATTGGCTGCAAAATCATTTATAATGAAACAAGTTGTACATGGTGATGGCAAGCCATGCAGTAAGAGATACTTTGTAGAGGTGATTCGATGGGGAATTGGTTTCCGCGTTGGTATGATACGCTGATGAAACCGTTAGAACACAAAAGATTTAGGGCAATCCGATCACAACTCGTTCAACAAGCAACGGGAAAAGTGTTGGAAATAGGTTCCGGGACAGGTGCTAATTTTCCTTATTATAGAAATGCCGTTTCGGTGGATGCTATCGAGCCAAATCCAATCATGCGGGAAAAATCGTATACAAATTGGGCGCAGTCAACCGCACCTATTCACGTATGGTCAGCATCCGCCGAGCAGTTGCCGTTCGAGGATGATACATTCGAATCGGTGGTAGCGACGCTCGTATTTTGTTCTATTCCCGATCCGGTGAAAGCACTTGACGAAATACAACGTGTCGCCAAACCCGGGGCAGCTGTATTGTTGTTTGAGCATGTCCGGGTGGATCAGACAATTATGGAACCAATACTAGACATGGCGACCCCGGTGTGGAAACGTCTGTGTGACGGCTGCCACCTTAATCGAGATACCCTTTTAGCAGTAAAACAGTCAGGCATCACCGTTGAAAGCGTTGAACGCTATTATAAAGGTATTTTTATAACCATAACCGGCAAAACGCAAGCATAGAACGCACAGAAGTAAATGATTTACATATTTCATAAAAATATGGGTGACCTTATTATAAAAACTCGGCATTCTCTATAAGACGAATGCCCGAGTTTTTTAATGACAGGAATTACGATGCACCGATGAACCTGTCCCCGCGGTCCACGGTTGACATGATTCTTTATCAAATTTAAAATATGAACATATGCTAATATATACACTTATTATAAATTAAGCTTGGTATTAAAAATATACTGGGGGGAATTTTAATGGAAGAAGGTCACGAAGATCAGGAAACTAAGTTAGATACGGATTTGGACGAAGAAACGTTATTTGTAGTATCGCAAACTTTTAAAGCGTTAGGGGATCCGACTAGAATTCGTATTTTGCATTTATTGTTTCACGATGAGTACTCGGTCAATCAAATTGCGGAAACCTTGCATCTCCGCCAGTCCACCGTGTCACACCAGCTCCGGTTTTTAAAGAATTTACGACTGGTGAAAAATCGACGTGATGGGACAACGCTATATTATTCGCATGATGATGAACACGTGATGAATTTGCTGAAACAGGCAATCGATCATGCGAATCACAGTTGATTATTGTAGAAGGAGGGATGGCAATTGGGACACAATCACGGTCATGACCATACACATGGTGCAAATAAAAAGACATTATTGATCAGTTTTATCATTATTACGGCGTACATGATTGTCGAAGCGATCGGCGGGTTTGTAACCAATAGCCTGGCTTTATTATCGGACGCCGGACACATGTTAAGTGACGCCATCTCACTCGGGGTAGGATTCTTTGCTTTTGTGGTGGGAGAAAAAGTAGCTAACTATAGTAAGACGTATGGGTATAAACGGTTTGAAATTTTAGCTGCAGTTTTTAATGGCGTCGTGCTTATAGCTATTTCACTATATATTTTTTATGAAGCATATAAGCGTTTTACAAATCCACCCGAAGTTGCATCTACGGGTATGTTAGTTATTGCTATTATTGGACTCGTTGTAAACATAGTAGTGGCAGTCATCATGATGCGCGGTGGTGATACTGAGGAAAATCTTAACTTACGAGCGGCATTTCTGCATGTACTTGGCGATTTGCTTGGTTCCGTCGGCGCTATTATTGCTGCATTATTGATTATGTTCTTCGGCTTGGGATGGGCTGATCCATTGGCAAGTGTCATCGTTGCAGTACTTGTATTGATTAGTGGATGGCGCGTCACGAAAGATGCTGTCCATGTATTAATGGAAGGCACCCCGAAAAATGTGGAGCTAGATGATATTGTGCAAACCATTGAATCCCTGCCGGAAATTGTTGATATTCACGACCTTCATGTATGGAGCATCACAAGTGGAGAAAATGCACTTTCTTGTCATGCGGTCGTTGATGGAAACATGTCGATTAATAAAAGCCAGCAGCTACTGCAAACGATTGAACACGAACTGGAACACAAGGGGATTGGCCATGTGACGATTCAGATGGAAAGCAAGTCACACCCACATGAAGATTCCGTTCTATGTCAAAATGAAAATAAGAATGAATCCCATAGCCATACCCATGATCATTAGTAATTGTCGCGTGCATTGATTAGAAGAACTAGTCAATGCACGTTTTTTCGTGTGAAGATTACTCGTGGAGTAAATTGTAAAAAATACAGTCATCATGCAGTGTTCATGAAGAAAACGGAAAATAATTCATTGACTCGTGAAAGCTATCTTACTACTAGTGGACTTCGAGGATTACAAAACTGTTAAAATTGGAGATGCTAATATAAAGATGAAACGAGAAAAATAAAACAAATAAAACAAAACGATTCTGGCAGTGCTATTACGTAATAACCCAGCATTGATGAAAAGAAATGGTGGTTAGGCTGACGAGTCGCCGCAAAGCAAATGTACTGTAATCAAGTGAACACTAGAATTTATAGGTTTCTTTCCCTATATAAGATACATAACGGATTGGGGGTTATGATGTTTTAATCATAGAATTTCCGGGAATGACTATAATTAGAATCCTCAACATGAATCTCGAGCAGATGCACAAACAAGGATTATTATCAGGAATTCATTTCCATATGGTAAATGTTAATGGTAAATGTTAAAAACATGATTGACTTTTACACCTGTGGCATGTATTATGAATCTTGCTGCTTCAAAAAAAGCACTTCAAAACAGTTAATGAATTGCTTTTGAGCAGATATGATTATTGACAGCAGGAAACAAATTCTGTTGTGATTGCAGTCGAGCTTAGATAAAACAATATAGAAAAACTATTGACTCTGATTGCAATAAATGATATATTAATAAAGTCACTTTTACGACAGAGAAAACAAATTAAAAATAACTATTGACTTCGAGATAGTTATTTGATAAAATGTAAAAGTTGACTTAAAAATAATTCGCTCTTTGAAAACTGAACAAAACAGCCAGTATGACAAAAGATGTCAGAGGTAAGAAGTCGGCAGTCGGATTGTTTTATCCGAATGAAGACTTCAATCCCTGGAATCAATTTTAAAGCTAAGACATGAAGACTGATTGGTGTCAGTCTTATCACAAACTTTTTTGAGAGTTTGATCTTGGCTCAGGACGAACGCTGGCGGCGTGCCTAATACATGCAAGTCGAGCGCGGGAAGCAGGCAATTGCCCTTCGGGGCATGCGCCTGTGGAACGAGCGGCGGACGGGTGAGTAACACGTGGGCAACCTACCTATAAGATCGGGATAACTCGCGGAAACGTGAGCTAATACCGGATGATGCTTTTTCTCGCATGGGAGAAAGCTGAAAGGCGGCTTTTAGCTGCCACTTACAGATGGGCCCGCGGCGCATTAGTTAGTTGGTGGGGTAAAGGCTCACCAAGGCGACGATGCGTAGCCGACCTGAGAGGGTGATCGGCCACACTGGGACTGAGACACGGCCCAGACTCCTACGGGAGGCAGCAGTAGGGAATCTTCCGCAATGGACGAAAGTCTGACGGAGCAACGCCGCGTGAGTGATGAAGGTCTTCGGATCGTAAAACTCTGTTGTCAGGGAAGAACAAGCATTGTTCGAATAGGGCGATGCCTTGACGGTACCTGACCAGAAAGCCCCGGCTAACTACGTGCCAGCAGCCGCGGTAATACGTAGGGGGCAAGCGTTGTCCGGAATTATTGGGCGTAAAGCGCGCGCAGGCGGTCTTTTAAGTCTGATGTGAAATCTCGTGGCTTAACCGCGAGCGGTCATTGGAAACTGGGAGGCTTGAGTGCAGAAGAGGAGAGTGGAATTCCACGTGTAGCGGTGAAATGCGTAGAGATGTGGAGGAACACCAGTGGCGAAGGCGACTCTCTGGTCTGTAACTGACGCTGAGGCGCGAAAGCGTGGGTAGCGAACAGGATTAGATACCCTGGTAGTCCACGCCGTAAACGTTGAGTGCTAGGTGTTAGGGGGTTTCCGCCCCTTTGTGCTGAAGTTAACGCATTAAGCACTCCGCCTGGGGAGTACGGCCGCAAGGCTGAAACTCAAAAGAATTGACGGGGGCCCGCACAAGCGGTGGAGCATGTGGTTTAATTCGAAGCAACGCGAAGAACCTTACCAGGTCTTGACATCCTCTGACAGCGGTAGAGATACCGTGTTCCCTTCGGGGACAGAGTGACAGGTGGTGCATGGTTGTCGTCAGCTCGTGTCGTGAGATGTTGGGTTAAGTCCCGTAACGAGCGCAACCCTTGATCTTAGTTGCCAGCATTCAGTTGGGCACTCTAAGGTGACTGCCGGTGACAAACCGGAGGAAGGCGGGGATGACGTCAAATCATCATGCCCCTTATGACCTGGGCTACACACGTGCTACAATGGATGGAACAAAGGGAAGCGAATCCGTGAGGTGAAGCAAATCCCATAAAACCATTCTCAGTTCGGATTGCAGGCTGCAACTCGCCTGTATGAAGCCGGAATCGCTAGTAATCGCGGATCAGCATGCCGCGGTGAATACGTTCCCGGGCCTTGTACACACCGCCCGTCACACCACGAGAGTTGGCAACACCCGAAGTCGGTGAGGTAACCGTTTGGAGCCAGCCGCCGAAGGTGGGGCCAATGATTGGGGTGAAGTCGTAACAAGGTAGCCGTATCGGAAGGTGCGGCTGGATCACCTCCTTTCTAAGGAATATAATAAACGGAAGCTTCTTGTCATCGATATACTATCGGTAGGCATTGAAGTTAAATTATAAAAGTCATACTCGGTTGTTTGGTTCAGTTTTGAGGGAGTGAACCCTCATTGTAGCCCACCATATATGGTGGCGTTATTTGCACCTTGAAAACTAAATAAGAGTAAAGTATTCAACGACATCAAACAAAAAGCGTAAGCGACTGTTTATAGGAGCTGAAGCTGGATTAATAGTTAAGTGATTAAGGGCGCACGGTGAATGCCTTGGCACTGGGAGCCGATGAAGGACGGGACTAACACCGATATGCCTCGGGGAGTTGTAAGCAAACTGTGATCCGGGGATTTCCGAATGGGGGAACCCGCTGTCCGTAATGGGATAGTATGCGTATCTAAATACATAGGATACGCAAGGCAAACCCGGGGAACTGAAACATCTCAGTACCCGGAGGAAGAGAAAGCAAACGCGATTTCCTGAGTAGCGGCGAGCGAAACGGAATCAGCCCAAACCGAAAAGCTTGCTTTTCGGGGTTGTAGGACACTCCATCGGAGTTATCAAGAAACTGCTTAGACGAAATGGTCTGGAATGGCCGGCCAAAGAAGGTAAGAGCCCTGTAGTCGAAAGGCAGTTTCCTCCGGAGTGGATCCTGAGTACGGCGGAACACGAGAAATTCCGTCGGAATCCGGGAGGACCATCTCCCAAGGCTAAATACTACCCAGTGACCGATAGTGAACCAGTACCGTGAGGGAAAGGTGAAAAGCACCCCGGAAGGGGAGTGAAATAGAACCTGAAACCGTGTGCCTACAAGTAGTCGGAGCCCATTTATGGGTGACGGCGTACCTTTTGTAGAATGGACCGGCGAGTTGCGTTCGTATGCAAGGTTAAGTGGAAGACACGGAGCCGCAGCGAAAGCGAGTCTGAACAGGGCGATGAAGTATACGGGCGCAGACCCGAAACCGTGTGATCTACCCATGTCCAGGGTGAAGGTCAGGTAACACTGACAGGAGGCCCGAACCCACGTATGTTGAAAAATGCGGGGATGAGGTGTGGGTAGGGGTGAAATGCCAATCGAACACGGAGATAGCTGGTTCTCTCCGAAATAGCTTTAGGGCTAGCCTCAAGGTATACGTTCTGGAGGTAGAGCACTGATTGGACGAGGGGCCCTTATCGGGTTACCGAATTCAGTCAAACTCCGAATGCCAGCAACGTGAAACCTTGGGAGTCAGACTATGGGTGATAAGGTTCATAGTCGAAAGGGAAACAGCCCGGACCGCCAGCTAAGGTCCCTAAGTATACGTTAAGTGGAAAAGGATGTGGCGTTGCCCAGACAACCAGTATGTTGGCTTAGAAGCAGCCATCATTTAAAGAGTGCGTAATAGCTCACTGGTCGAGTGACGCTGCGCCGAAAATGTACCGGGGCTAAACGTATCACCGAAGCTGCGGATTGTTCTTACGAACAATGGTAGGAGAGCGTTCCAGGTGCTGTGAAGTCAGACCGTGAGGACTGGTGGAGCGCCTGGAAGTGAGAATGCCGGTATGAGTAGCGAAAAAAGAGTGAGAATCTCTTTCACCGAATGCCTAAGGATTCCTGAGGAAGGCTCGTCCGCTCAGGGTTAGTCGGGACCTAAGCCGAGGCCGAAAGGCGTAGGCGATGGATAACAGGCAGATATTCCTGTACCACCTCGTGAGCGTTTGAACGATGGGGGGACGCAGCAGGATATGGAAAGCGCACCATTGGAAGTGTGCGTCCAAGCAGTGAGGAAGTTGGGCAGGCAAATCCGTCCAATAATTCCAAGCTGTGATGGGGAGGTCAATTGTGACCGAAGTTCCAGATTCCACACTGCCAAGAAAAGCCTCTAGTGAGTTCACAGGTGCCCGTACCGCAAACCGACACAGGTAGGCGCGGAGAATATCCGAAGGTGATCGGGAGAACTCTCGTTAAGGAACTCGGCAAAATGACCCCGTAACCTAGGGAGAAGGGGTGCTCAGGCTGAGTCTGAGCCGCAGTGAATAGGCCCAAGCGACTGTTTACCAAAAACACAGGTCTCTGCGAAGCCGAAAGGCGAAGTATAGGGGCTGACACCTGCCCGGTGCTGGAAGGTTAAGGGGATGCGTTAGCCTTCGGGCGAAGCGTTGAACCGAAGCCCCAGTAAACGGCGGCCGTAACTATAACGGTCCTAAGGTAGCGAAATTCCTTGTCGGGTAAGTTCCGACCCGCACGAAAGGTGCAACGACTTGGGCACTGTCTCAACGAGAGACCCGGTGAAATTATACTATGCGTGAAGATGCGCATTACCCGCGACAGGACGGAAAGACCCCGTGGAGCTTTACTGCACCTTGATATTGAATGTTGGTACAGCTTGTACAGGATAGGTGGGAGCCGTCGAAGCGTGAGCGCTAGCTTACGCGGAGGCACCCGTGGGATACCACCCTGGCTGTACGAACATTCTAACCCAGGGCCGTTATCCGGCCCGGAGACAGTTTCAGGCAGGCAGTTTGACTGGGGCGGTCACCTCCCAAAAAGTAACGGAGGCGCCCAAAGGTTCCCTCAGAATGGTTGGAAATCATTCATGGCGTGTAAAGGCACAAGGGAGCTTGACTGCGAGACCTACAAGTCGAGCAGGGACGAAAGTCGGGCTTAGTGATCCGGTGGTTCCGCATGGAAGGGCCATCGCTCAACGGATAAAAGCTACCCCGGGGATAACAGGCTTATCTCCCCCAAGAGTTCACATCGACGGGGAGGTTTGGCACCTCGATGTCGGCTCATCGCATCCTGGGGCTGTAGTCGGTCCCAAGGGTTGGGCTGTTCGCCCATTAAAGCGGTACGCGAGCTGGGTTCAGAACGTCGTGAGACAGTTCGGTCCCTATCCGTCGTGGGCGCTGGAAGTTTGAGAGGAGCTGTCCTTAGTACGAGAGGACCGGGATGGACACACCGCTGGTGTACCAGTTGTTCCGCCAGGAGCACAGCTGGGTAGCTACGTGTGGTAAGGATAAGTGCTGAAAGCATCTAAGCATGAAGCCCCCCTCAAGATGAAACTTCCCATCACTTCGAGTGAGTAAGATCCCTCAGAGACGATGAGGTGGATAGGTCCGAGGTGGAAGCGTGGTGACACGTGAAGCTGACGGATACTAATCGATCGAGGACTTAACTACTACTATGGTCGTTGAATCACACTCTTATTTAGTTTTTAGGGTGTAAATTTCAAATTCACCCTTGATTTTTTCAAAAAAAACCATTCATAATTTTGAGTCTGGTGGCGATGGCGGAGAGGACACACCTGTTCCCATGCCGAACACAGCAGTTTAGCTCTCCAGCGCCGATGGTAGTTGGGGCCTTGCCCCTGCAAGCGTAGGACGCTGCCAGGCAAAAGAAAAGCCAATGTACGAAAATATTCGTACATTGGCTTTTTTCTTTTATAATATTGTACCGGACGATTAGTGTTACTTTTTACTTGAGCAATAATCACCGGATGGAATGTAATCCCGTTAGGAACAACAAAGTTACGCGACTCAGGCTGAAACTCGCGCGGCCCAAGCCCAAACTCGCGTGAAAACCAGAAAAGTCGCGCGACCCGGCTCGAAACTCGCGCGAGCCGGTTTCCTTTTTGTGATTCATTCGTGTAACGTACCGGGTAATCCCTCATAAAATAGAAAACAGGCAGCAATCGGAGGGGTGGCGATGTCACGCATTAACGAACCTGTTATACCTCCATCTCTAAACGTGAGTAAACCAACAACGTGGAGGTGGGGGTTAAACAGCTCTGCCGGTAATACCGTGACTTTTCCGTGCTTATCGGCAATAGCACATACTATGTGTGTCTAGACTAATTTCGTCAGTCCTGTGATAATGTTTGCACTAGCACGTGTGTACGTCGACACTTCCACTGATTGAAGTTTCACTTTATACGTTTCTTTATCGGGAGGTGAACTGAGTGGGCATCAGAAAGGCTGGTCCGGATGACTTAAAGATGATATATGAGCATGCGCATAATGTCAGGAATGAAGCAGTGTCAGGAGGTATTAGCCCGGATGAAGTTGAACCAGTCACGCCATCTGATATTATAGATGGTGGGGGATATTACTTGGTCTTTGATGATGAGCAAGGTATGAAGGGCTGGATTGGTGTTGGAAGGATCATCAATCATAAAGCAGGTTGGATAACCGGTATCATCCCGGAAGTTTTTGTGTTTCCGTTATATCGAAGTCAAGGTATTGGGCGACAACTTTGTGAGGCGGCATGCAGACAGCTGAAACGTGAAGGCTGTAAAAAGGTGCAACTCAATGTGTTTAAAGGTAATCATGCGAAAGAACTCTATGAAAAATTGGGATTTTATGAGGTTTCTTCATTGATGGAAAAGTATTTGTAGCTTTTACTTAACGACTGTGGAAAAAAGCCGGCAATTCAGCATTACTGGATTACCGGCTTTTTTTGCAGTTACTAAAATTGTGTTCAATTGCGTCTAAATATCCAGATAGCAGTCTGTATCGGTTTCATCGACGCACTGTGGCATACTTGGTTCATTCATCGATATTTATATATTTTCTTCGGTTATCGATTTTAGGGATGGTTACCTTCAATTCACCATCATGAAAGGAAGCGTTGGTTTCATTTTTTGGGATTTCGAATGGCAATGTAATCGTGCGGTCCATTTGCTGATGAGTTTGCTGCTTGTATTGGCTGCCCTTTTTATGGTCAATCGCATCCTTTTCGGTATTGTTTTGGACGATAATTCGTAATTGGTTTCCAAATGTCTCTAGCTGGATCTGATTTCGTTTATAGCCTTGTAAGTTTGCTTTCACGATTATTTCGGAGTCATTTTCGTCCACGTCAATCCAAAATGGCCGGAATCCAAAGAGTGGGTTCATCTGCTTGAATGATTGGTTGAAAAAAGTATCCATTCGTTGCATAAAATCTCTAAAGGGGGACATGTCGACATCAAACGGTCTTGGTTTGTTGTTATTGTTATTCAATATTTCTCCTCCTTTCAATAATGTGTTCATACTTAAAATATGCAAGCATTTGCAAATAGTAATGGGCAATCGGCCAGTAGTAGTATGATTATTTAACCATATACAATAGTCGTGTTCCCACGCCATACATTGCACTATCTGAATCAGCTGACGGCAAATCGTTCTGATTCAACAGGTCCTTATCATTTTTATCACGCATTAACGTGCAGTCACACCTTCCCCTCTAAACGTGCGAGCCAGAAACGTTAAGGTGGGATAAACAGCTCTGCAGGTAATACCGCGACATCTCCGTGCTTATTGGCACTAGCATGTCCTGCGCGTCTGCAGGCTAAATTCGTCACGTCCTGTGACAACGCCGCATTAGCACGTCCCAGTGGACACTCTCACTAATTGAACTCTCACTCACTTCACCTCCCTTTAACAGGCAAGCAGCTTCCACCTTATAAAATTTTCATTCAATGAAATAACGATTGTAAACGATTACATATATCGATTTTAGAAAACGCTTTCTCTATTGACATAACAATGTTGACTGCGTTTGTATCTCTTTTCTTTTGGAAAAAGTCACTTAACTATAAATAATGCCACTTAACAAAAAAGTCTAAAAATAATATGGACATTCGACAAAAATCGTGATACTATTTGATTATATTTTCGAGGAGGGGAACATCATGATAAGCAATCCACTAATTGCCACTGTACTTGTTTTTGCCCTAATCGCATTGGGGGAATGGATTTCCATTATCTCAAGGGCGAGAGTTCCAATGCTACTTACTGCAATGATTGGATTTCTGGTTTTGTCATGGACCGGCATTTTTCCTGAGGATATTCTGGAAAAGTCGACATTCGCAGCACTTGGGAGCATTTTGATTGGTCCAGCTATTCTTCATATGGGCACGATGATTCCCTTGTCGATTCTGAAGAGTCAATATAAAGCGGTGTTGATTGCCTTAGGTGGGGTAGTTAGTTCTGGTGTGCTGGTTTTAACCATTGTTCCACTGGTGTTTGATTATCCGACAGCTGTTGCCGGAGTAGGACCTATCAGTGGCGGGGTGATTGCATTGATTGTCACTTCTGAAGGGTTGAAAGAAATTGGACTGGCTGCAACTGTTGTTATACCTGCACTGATAGTTGCCTTCCAAGGCGTCATGGGAATGCCGCTGGCGCTAAATTTTATGCGACGATATGCCAGAAAAATGATTCAACAAATCGATGATGAATCGTTTATTCCCGTCGGTGATGTGGATGAGATTGCTGCAACGACCGAAAGAGGAAAAAAGTCAGCAATCCAATCCAGCGCAACATTAAAGCTGTTTTTTGTATTTGTTGGTGCAGCGGTTGGTGTTGCACTTGGGGAATTAACACCGATTCATTATAGTCTCTGGTGCCTGGGTATCGGAATCACCGGTTTAAAACTGGGCTTGTTTGAAGCAAAAGCACTGGAACGTTCAAATTCATTCACGATAACAATGATTGGCATTATATTTGTTGTTATTGGCACAATGGCTGACGTTACACCACAACAAGTGCTGGCTAATTTGCCGGCGATTATATTAGTTCTCATTCTTGGTACGGCAGGTATCACGATTGGGGGTTATCTCGTTTCTAAACTTGTTAAATGGCACCCGTATAAAGGTATGCCGGTAGCATTGACGGCATTGTTCGGGTTTCCAGGTGATTATATTCTTTGTGATGAGGTTAGCAGAAGTGTTGCCAGAAATGAACAGGAAGAGAAAACTATTTTCAATGAATTGCTGGCACCGATGCTGATTGGCGGTTTTACAACGGTAACGATTGCATCTGTCGTTGTAGCCGGAATTTTAATTAACACACTTTAAGGAGGAACTTAACGATGACAAAACAATTAATTAAAAATGGAACACTGATTGATGGAAATGGCGGTAAACCGCAGTCCGATGCAGTTGTCGTCACTGATGGCAACCGTATCGTTTATGCGGGGCCGGCAAATGGGTATACAGCCACAGGTGAGGAAACAGTCATTGATGCACAAGGCGGAACTATATTGCCTGGGCTCATCGATTCGCACGTGCATATGATGATGGAGTATACACCGATTTCGGAAAAACTAACAACGCCTTTTTCATTCATGTATTATCAAGCGCAGCAATACATGCAGGCGACACTAAACGCAGGCATTACCACGGTCCGGGATGCCCTTGGTACGGATCGTGGCGTGAAAAAAGCCGTTAATGATGGACTAGTGCCCGGTCCGCGTATGCAACTGAGCATCAATGCATTGACGACAACCGGCGGACATGGTGATGGTTATCAGGTTTCGGGCGATGTGATGGATATTCTGCCGTCCGGATATCGCGGCATGCCTGATGGACGCTGTGACGGTGTGGAAGAAGTCCGCAAGAAGACACGTGAAATGCTCAGAGCCGGTGCGGAGGTCATTAAAGTTCATGCAACTGGTGGTGTGTTGAGTCCTACAGACCATCCGGAATTCACGCAATTTTCCCAGCGTGAACTGGAAGTGATTGTGGAAGAAGGACAGTTCCGCAAAGGTGTGAAAGTGATGGCGCATGCACAAGGAGCAGAAGGAATCAAAAATGCTGTACGGGCAGGCATCCATTCGATTGAGCATGGTATTTTCCTCGATGATGAAGCGATTGCCCTGATGATTGAAAATGGAACTTATCTCGTCCCGACATTGCTCGCACCAGTAGCAGTATTGGAATCTGCCGATGAAAAAGGAATGCCGCAAACCGCTGTTGAAAAGTCCAAAGAAGTCATCGAACAACATAAAGAAAGTATCGCTAAAGCATATAAAGCCGGTGTCAAAATTGCCATGGGAACCGACGCCGGGGTGATGAAGCATGGTACCAATTTGCGCGAACTTGGTTTAATGGCGGATATCGGCATGTCCCCAATGGAAACGATTGTAGCGTCAACCAAAACGGCTGCTGCATGTCTTGGCTGGGACGAGCATGTCGGCACACTTGAGGCAGGCAAGTTAGCTGATGTCGTTGTTGTCCAAGGCAACCCGCTTGAAGATATTCATTCGCTTGCAAATAATGATACGATCCAAGTGGTTATGAAGGATGGAAAAGTCGAAAAAGACACACTAGCCTAAACTATACTAATCATTTGTAACTATGTTATCATCTTTAATAGATGACAATCGATTTCAAGGGAGAGAAGTAGCGTGGGAATGTTATATGACCAACTAATAGCGGGATTGGACACTGTTCATAACACAGATGGTATTTCTGGTGAACGGTTGGCGGAGCGGTTTGATGCGCTATCCGAAATCGGGCTGACGGAGGATAATGGCTCGAATCGTCCGGGCTTTTCCAAAGAAGAGAAGGCAGCAAAAGAATTAATAGCTACGTGGATGCGTGAAGCTGGACTGGACGTGAGCGAAGACGGTGCAGGTAACATCTTCGGCCGAATGGCTGGTAAACAGGATGACCTCCCGGCTGTTGTGAGTGGCTCGCATGTGGATAGTGTGCCAAATGGCGGGCATTTTGATGGCGTATTAGGTGTCCTTGCCGCCCTGGAGGTAGCCCAAGCATGGAAACAAACTGGCTACCAGCCGGAAAAACCGTATGAAGTTGCTGTGTTTACCGATGAAGAAGGTGCCAGGTTTAATGGCGGATTGCTAGGCAGTGAGGCAGTTGCCGGCAAGGGAGATGTACAAGAAAAATTAAAACTTATCGATCAGGACGGCATGACATTCACAGAGGTGCTGGCGGATGTCGGTCTTACCGTTGACGGCTATACGGCAGCCGAGCGTGACGCGGACGAAATAGAAATGCTTGTTGAAGTGCATATCGAACAAGGAAAACGCCTTGAACAACAAAATCTGCCGTGCGGTATTGTCACCGGTATTGCCGGACCGTGCTGGATGGAATTTACGTTTACCGGGGAAGCGGGACACGCCGGAAATACACCGATGACGGACCGCAAAGATGCGCTTGCTGCAGCAGGTGCATTTGCAGCAGAAGTGCCGAAACTTCCGAAAACGGTCAGTGATTCTGCGGTTGCAACCATTGGTAAATTGGATGTTCACCCCAATGGTGTCAATGTCATCCCTGGCAGTGTCACGCTTTACGTGGATATTCGGGATATTTACGCAGAAACGCGTGATGCACTGGTTGACAAGGTTCTGGATCTGGCTGAACAGACCGCAGCGAGTCATCAAATCAAAGTGGAACACGTGGAGAAAATGCGTGTCGCCCCGGTACCGATTGATGAGGAAAAACAGGAGCTGCTTGCGGCATCCTTCCGCGAGAAAAATATAGAACCATACCGGCTTCCAAGTGGTGCAGGTCATGATGCGATGATTATTGGTGACAAATGGCCTGTCGCGATGCTGTTTACCCGGAGTAAAGACGGCATCAGCCATAACCCGGATGAATGGTCTGAGTTGAACGACTGTGTGCAGACGGTACATGTACTGAAAGATTTTTTGGAGAAAGTTCAGCAATAACTCCATACGAAATGAAACATACGAATGCTTGGGCTAACACTGTGTAGCGCCCAAGCATTTTTGTGTGGCGTTTTTCTAATACGAGTTGGGCTGGCGCAGTTGAACAACTTGACAGATCTAAATGACAGGCGGATTCATTTTATAAATCTACTAGTTGCATCATTCGTGATTCAATGCTATTATGTTTTGGTGACTTTTTATTTACTATATGTAAACTACCGGTCATAAAATGAGGTCCCCCTGGTCTCATCTCATGAGTTTGAAGTGGGGGCTTACTGTTAGTTACATGAGGGCTAAAAGGAGAGGCTTTTCATGGCACAACGGCACAAGGATTTGTTGAATGCAGCGGTACGATTGTTTCAGCAGCATGGTTTTCACGCGACCTCAATAGAGGATATCACTCGTTCGTGCGGTATATCAAAAGGTGCGTTTTATAAGCATTTTGATTCCAAAGAGGCGATGATTCTGGAGCTACTGCAGCGCTATTATGATGAGATATTTACGGAAGCAGACCGTTATGCAGAAGCGCTCACACATGCACCGCTTTTGAAACTGAAGAAAAAAATCACCATAGAACTGGAAAAATCTATGGAATATCAATCGTTTTTATATGCGTTGATGACGGAATTTCCGCCACATGAAAAGGGAGCGATTCCTGAACTTTTAAACCGAATTTATCATGATCATCATAAGTGGCACGTCAACGCAATTCTGGAAGCGTTCGGATCTGATGCCAAAAAATATACTAAAGACTTGACCATTATGATGGAAGGAATTATCCATAGTTATATGATGGCCATCATTTGGCGCGGCGCGGACTTGTCACCGGAAAAATTGGGAGCATTCGTCGTAGATTGTCTCTATGTGATTGTTGCTAATCGTGAACAGTTGTTGCCTGTTATGCCTGTTTATTCGAATAGTAAACACCATCAGGAGACAATGTTAGCCGATATGAAACATGAATTGGATACTTTATGCTTGGAATTAAATAATAAAACGGAAAAAACGATTGCTGAGACAAAGGATATACAGGCGCTGGAGATGCTGATAGATGAGCTTGAACAGGGGTATCCGAGGGAATTTCTCATAGATGCATTACTTCAGCAGCTTTACCGCCGGCCTAATCTTAAAAACCGGCTCAGAAAGACATTAACGGCATGGGAAATGTGGAAAGGAGATTGAACATGAGTGAAACGGAAACTTCTTGGGATTTACCGCCCAAACAAAAAGGATTAATGATCGCTGCTTTATTGATAGGCGCTTTTATGGGAATTATTAATGAAACATTGCTGGCGACGGCACTTCCGTCGATTCAGGATGCATTTTCCATATCGCAGGCTAAAGTGCAGTGGATGACGACCGCATTTTTAATGACGAACGGTGTAATGATTCCAGTATCTGCGTTTTTAATTGACCGGTTTACTACACGGGGATTGTTTTTAACGGCAATTGGGCTATTTGGTGGGGGAACCGCTATAGCGGCTATTGCACCCGTTTATCCTGTTCTTTTGTTAGGACGGGTAGTACAGGCGGCTGGTTCCGGTATCATGCTTCCATTGCTGATGACCGTTTTATTGGCGGTCATCCCCGTTGAACGGCGCGGAACGGCAATGGGAATGATTGGGATCGTCATCGCTTTTGGTCCAGCAATCGGCCCGACACTATCCGGCTGGCTTCTGGAACATTACAACTGGCGGGCACTGTTTTTGACGGTATTGCCAATTGTAATTGTGACGATTACGATTGCGTTCCTATTCTTACGGAATGTGACTGATTTGCGTAAGCCTAAGATAGATGTCCTATCGATTATTCTGTCATCTGTCGGTTTCGGTCTGTTTCTGTACGGCTTCAGTATCGCTTCTGAAAAAGATTGGGGAAGTACGATTGTTCTCACGTCGATTATTATTGGTACGGCTGTCATAGGATTGTTTATTTGGCGTCAACTTGTTCTTCATACACCGATGCTTGAATTCCGCGTGTTTCAGTTCCGTATGTTTACCCTAGCAATCATTATAACGATGACAGTCCTTGTTTCACTGATTGGGGCGGAAACGTTGCTGCCGCTATTTATGCAGAACGTTCTCGACTTTTCACCATTAAAATCCGGGCTTATGCTCTTACCCGGTGCTGTTGTGATTGGAATTATGTCGCCGCTTACGGGTCGTCTGTTTGATAAATTTGGTGCGAAGTGGTTAGCGCTAATCGGACTTAGCATTGTATCGGCCACCACATTTATGTTTACCAGGCTGTCGCTTGATACATCGTTCACCTATCTTACAGTTATATACGCGATTCGTATGTTCGGCCTGTCCTTTACGCTGATGCCGGTTATGACATCGGCATTAAATCAGCTCCCGCCGAAATGGTATGCACACGGTTCAGCGATGGCGAATACGTTGCAGCAGATTTCAGCATCGATTGGAACGGCTATTCTTGTCACACTCGTCGCAATGGGGGCGAAAAGTTTTACACCCCAAGAAGCTGCTGCACCCGAACTGATTGAGCAGCAGGCACAGGTAACAGGCTTTGAGTGGGCCTTCATGGGCAGCACGGTGCTGTCAGCTATGGCCCTAGTACTTGCCTTGTTCCTTCATCCACCGAAAAAGGAAAAGGAAATTGTCCGTCAGATTCACGGAGAAACCCAGATGCGTGAAATCTGACACAATAAGATTGGATAAAAAGACTGCCGGCTACCCGGCAGTCTTTTCTTCCTAGAAATGCTGTTGGTAGGTGACTGATTAAAACCAAGCTGCACCAACAATGATAAGCAAAATGAACAGCACGACGATCAGTGCGAATCCGCCGCCTGCACCGTGGCAACCATAGCCGCCATAGCCACCCTGGCCATATCCGGCACCGGCGACAGGTCCGCCGTATCCACAGCCGTGGCCACCATAACCGGCACCTGCAACTGGTCCGCCGTATCCATATCCGCCGCATTTAGATCCAAAACCCATTTGAATTCCTCCTTAAAAATAGTGTGTTACTTTTATTTAATATCCGACGTAAGCAACGCCGACAATAATCAACAGAATGAAAAGGACTACGATCAGTGAGAAACCTCCACCGTAGCATGCTCCACCTGCATATTCGCTCATTCGAATACACCTCCATCAATGCTTCGTTTGTTACTGTTTTGTTTTTTTCTTGCTTTAATATCCGACGTAAGCAACGCCAACAATAATCAACAGAATAAATAGGACTACGATTAAGGAGAAACCTCCACCGTATCCTGCGCCGCCATATTCACTCATTCATAAACACCTCCATAATCGTTTGTTAACAATGTATGTATATAAATGCCGTTTGGTATGGGTTCATTCCCATATGGGCGAAAATTAGGCTCAGGCATCAACCCCTTACAATCTATATGCTATGGTGCTATCGAGAATCCGCGGCTTCCCTAATACAGTTATCCATTGCTTCATAAGTGTTCCAAACATAGGATGGTGTATGCTGCATATGAAGATGGAGGTGAAAGAATGTCAGCCAGTCATTTTTACGATGTATGCTGCAGGCACAAAGGAAAACCAGTCCGTATAAGAACGCGTGATGGATGCGTTCATAAAGGAACTATCCGTAATGTCGACAGGAATCAGGTATTTTTACAGCCGATGGGTCGTTCTGCCGGGTTAGGCGGCTTCGGTTACGGATTCTTTGGTCCGGGCTTTGGCGGCTATGGCTACGGTGGGTACGGATATGGCTATGGTGCTTACGGAATTGCATTAGGAGCTATTACTGCACTGGCACTCTTGCCATTTTTCTTCTGGTAACGAGTGGGAAAAGGTACAAATTGTTAAATGCTAAAGTTCACCATTTCATTCAATGAAACCATAAAAAGCAACTTGGCTTCTCAGGCCAAGTTGCCTATGAATCCTTATGATTTAACGCTTGGAAGCATAACCATAACGTCCAAACGCTTTTCGCAGGTCGCGGGAAAACAGCTGGCTTTCCTATATGCCCAATGATTCCTCCATTAAGGGTTATGGCTTATCAATTCCTTCAATCATTGTTTCCGGTTCAATGGTTAATAAATCGGCCGTCGTTGCGTTTGTGGCATCCATGTATTTCCGAACGATATAATAGCCAACACAATACCCGGTCATTTTTGGACAAAAACCGTGGCCATACAGTATTTCTTGATGAATGCGGCTGGATATAGGGGAGCTCTTATTTGGATATACGAATTGCCTCCATAGTTTCTCAAGATCTACATCAGTGTAGTACGCTGTCCAGTCAGCAGTATATGCGTTGCCGAGCCTTTCTCGGACGGCATTTTCTGCTACTCCCTCCAGTACAACCGTATCAAGCAGCTGGTAATCGTTTATGTTTTTTTTGTAGCTATTCAGCCGACAAATGTGGTTGTATTCATGGGTGAACAATGCTCGTATTTCATTTTCAGCGTTTTCCTCTGATATAAACAGAAAGAGTTTGTCTGGAAATGCCAGTCCGGATTTTCCGTTCTGATCCTGCCAAAGCTTACGGTTATATGGATCGGATGGAAAAATGAAAATAGGAACATCCGGTCCATTCCATAATTTTTTCAGTTCTTGTTCTTCTTTCCGTACAAGCCGCCAAATACCCAAATCACGAAGTTGGTCAATCCATTCATCGCCAAGCTTGGGTGGATGGCGGTACATACCGTGTGCTGACAGGTGCTGATGAATCTCGGAAGGGCGGACATCGTCATGAAATTGGGCTTTTAGTTTTTGACAAAGTTTGACTGGATTTTCACAGTAATCTAAAAGCCACTTATCGGTTCGAATGACAGTCATTGTTTGTGCTCCTCATTCCAATAGTTCATCCAATAACCTATGCGGTGATGTATGAGAATGTTACAAAGCTTTTCGTTCCATATAGACAAATACCTTTTCATTCATTTTTCCATTTGAATAAGATGTAATAAATAGGAATGAGGGAGGTGATTCTTACTATGTTTCCACAAAAGCCAAGACGTCCAATGCCGCCTCCGCATCCATTTATGGGTCGACCAAGACCACCAGTAGAGCAGCAGCCGGCTCCCATGAAACAACAATTGATCAATCAATTCCGTGATCAGAAGGAAACATTGATATTGACAAGATCACTAATACAGCACAGCAGGTTGGAAAGCTTTATAGTCAAGTAAGTCCTTTGTTTACGAAATTCATGAAGAAGTAAAGGAACACAGAAGCATTGTTCTAGTGTATTACTTCCGGCAGCCGCCATTGCTGCCGGAAGAAGTGGATATGCGTATGATTTGTCTTGAATAGCGATTATTGAAATGGCAGCGGATTCATGATAAAGTTAAATGACAGAATAAAGTGAATTAACAGAAGGGAATCTCTGCGCAACGTATTCGTGTAGAGCAGAGCAGCAGTATGTGCCAGGCACCGTGTAACCGAATAAAGTCAGAAGGTGATGACATGGGTAATACCAAAGACTATGCCTGGGAAGTGGTCCAATTTCATGGAACAGAATCCGCTGTCATGGATGATGAGATTGCCAGTGAATGGCCGCTTACGGTTATGTTGAACGGGGATGAGTTTGCAACGATGGTATGTTCCCCGACAGATTTAGACGATTTATTGATTGGATTTCTCGCCGCAGAAGGTATGATCCGCTCCTATGATGAGGTGATTAGCATATCCGTTGATGAATATAAAGGGTTTGCCTATATTACCGTCAGAAATGAGCTGGAAACGATGCACCAAGATCACTCCAAACGTTTTATAGGGTCATGTTGCGGGAAAAGCCGACAATTTTATTTAAAAAATGATGCTAAAACTGCCAAAACAGTGTACAGCAGCATTAGCATTTCCGTTGAGCAATGTTATGTATTGATGGAAGAATTGCAATGTCAATCGGAGCAATTCATGCGAACTGGCGGTGTTCATAATGCTGCGCTCGCCGAACCGGATGGTGTGTTTACCGTTCGGACGGATATCGGACGGCATAATGCGCTTGATAAAATTTACGGTCATATGTTGCGTAATCGGATCCCTGTCAAGAATAAGCTTATCGTCTTCAGTGGCCGATTGTCGTCTGAAGTAGTGCTGAAAATCGCTAAAATTGGTGCTGGTATTATTCTTTCCAAATCCGCACCGACAGACTTGGCGCTCCGTTTGGCTAATGATTTGCGACTTACCGTGATTGGGTTTGCCAGAGGTTCCAAGATGAACGTTTATACCCATCCACACCGGATTGTAGAAGCACAAAAGAATAACTAGTAAATAAAACCGGCATTCTGCTTTAGAATAGCCGGTTTTTTTCATGCGCACATTTTGCGCGACCGTGACATGCGCCTTGTCCCTTTTGATTTTACATACATAGGATAACGAAGAAAGGGGTGACAGTGTATATGAGTTACGCAGGCGGCTATGGAAACAATGGATTTGTATTGCTTGTTGTTCTGTTCATTCTGCTGATCATTGTCGGCAGCAGCTATGCAATGGGCGGCGGCTACGGTTATTAACAAGCCGCCATGAATCTTGAATCCCTTTGCATGAGTAAGCCTTCTCCATGCAGACGGAGAATATTAGCCAACTAATCCTACTGCTGCCGCTTTAATAGGCTGATAAATCTTCCTGATACAGAAGGTTTAGATGAGGTAATTAGCGGCATGCAGATTGATTTAAAGACAATAAGCGTTCATGAGGAGGTGGATGGAATGGACGATATGCTAAAAAAAGCGGAACAGAAGACAGGTGTCAACAGTAATGATATTAAAAAACTTGCCCAATCCGTAAATAGCATGGATTTAACCAATGAGAAAGATATACGCAGACTCGTCAAACAAGTAGCGAAAGTAGCAAACAAACCCGTTTCCAAGCGTACAGAAGATATGATTGTTGATACACTAACAAAGAAAAAAGGTAAAATTGATCCGTCAACGATTAAAAAAATGATGTAAATGAGACGCTATTAAAAAAGTCATCCATATGGGTGACTTTTTTTGTTCACAGATGTATATGATTTGGATAGGCTTATAACAAGGGAAAGCCAAAACCAACGCTTATTATTCGTGCAAAGGATTTTGCTGGTCCATGCCGAAATTATTAACACAGACAGCCTGAATGAGGTGATAGAAATGAAAGTAACATATCGATTTGGAATACTTCTTGTATGTCTAGCCATCGTTATCATAGGATCAGCCGCTATATCGAAATCAAAACAGGAGAGAGGGGAGCAACAAACCATGAAAGAGAAATTGGATCAGTTTATCAAAGAAGATTCGCAACTCAAGGGGGCAATCGCAGGTATTAGCGTACGGGATGCAACGACAGGTAAAAAAATTTACGATCATATGGGAGATGTTCGACTGCGGCCTGCTTCGAATATGAAACTGTTGACCGCGGCCGCAGCGCTTTCCGTACTTGGCGACGACTATACGTTCTCAACAAGCGTATTAGCAAGTGGTACGGTTAAAGATAATCAACTGAATGGGAATCTTTATTTGCAAGGAAAAGGGGACCCGACACTGTTGTCCGAGGATTTTGACACATTTGCCAAAAAAGTAAAGGCAAACGGAATTGATGTCATTGAAGGGGATATTGTCGGGGATGACACTAGGTATGATGACGTTCGTTTATCACCTGATTTGATATGGAGTGACGAGCATTGGTATTATGGTGCGCAAATTTCTGCACTGACTGCATCGCCTGATCGGGATTATGATGCTGGAACGGTTATTGTGGAGGTGCGCCCGCGCGATGTCGGGGAAAAGCCAGCCGTCACTGTTACCCCGGAGACGGAATACGTACAAGTGGAAAATACTGCGAAGACGGTTGCCGGCAAGGGCGAGGCAGATTTGACGCTGGAGCGGATACACGGTGAAAATACACTCACGGTAGAAGGGACAATTCCCAAGGATGCAGCCAATGTCAAGGAATGGATGGCTGTATGGGAACCGACTGGGTATGCGCTGGATTTATTCCGACAATCACTGAAAAAGCAGGGAATCACCTGGACCGGAGAGATGACAACCGGCGCTGCCCCAGCACAGGCGAAAACGTTATACGAGCATGAATCAATGCCACTTTCTGAACTGCTCGTGCCATTTATGAAGTTAAGCAACAACACGCATGCGGAAATGCTAGTAAAAGAAATGGGCAGGGTGGTTCATGGTGAAGGCAGCTGGGAAAAAGGATTGGAAGTAGTTGAGGAGGAAATGGACAAGCTCGGAATGAATACAGAAACTTGTTTAATTAGGGATGGATCAGGCATTTCCCATGTCAATCTACTCCCGCCGGACGAGATTTCAACGTTATTGTATAACGCTCAACATCAGGATTGGTTTGAAGCATATGTGCATGCACTGCCTGAAACCGGGAAGTCTGACCGGATGGCGGGCGGTACACTGAGATACCGGATGAAAGATCAAACTGTCCAGGCGAAAACCGGAACCATTTACGGTGTTAGTACACTTTCGGGATATGTCAAAACGAGTAGTGGAGACAAACTTATTTTTTCCATCATGCTCAATAATTTATTAGATGAAGAGGAAGGACCTGCTATAGAGGATAAGATAGTAGAAATGATTGCAAGTCAATAAGGTAGAAGTGAAATCGCCAGAGTTGGCCGTTTTAGTTATGTACAACGCGTGACTTTCATCATTCAATAGCTGCCTTTAAAATACGAACGATTAGGTGACCACTTCAGGCGGGCGCTTTCACTACTCCGGGTACCAGTCAGGTCGAGGCTTACTCATGAAAGCTTACTTTTTGCTAACGCCCTCTCAGGAGGGGGGCTCAAGACCCTTTCGCCTGGAGTCAAGTGTCGTTTTGGTCTCGAGAAGGGCACTCGAAACCTTTTCGGCCGTAATCAAGAGCTGTTTTGGTCTCGAGAAGGGCTGTCGAGACCTTTTCAGCCGTAAACAAGCTCCGTTTTGGTCTCGAGAAGGGCACTCGAGACCTTTTCAACCGTAAACAAGAGCCGTTTTGGTCTCGAGAAGGGCACTCAAGACCCTTTCGGCCGTAATCGAGAGTCGTTTTGGTCTCGAGAAGGGCACTCAAGACCTTTTCAGCCGTAAACAAGAGCCGTTTTGGTCTCGAGAAGGGCACTCGAGACCTTTTCAGCCGTAATCAAGCTCCGTTTTGGTCTCGAGAAAGCCTCTCGAAACCTTTTCGGCCGTAATCAAGAGCTGTATTGGTCTCGAGAAGGCTGCTCGAAACCTTTTCGGCCGTAAACAAGCTCCGTTTTCGCCTCGATACGGGCGCTCGATTCCCTTTTAGCAGTTTTCGAAGCTCCCCACCAATCTATGAAATTCATTCTCAGCCTCTAAATTTTCGGATAACTTGATTATAAAAAACTCGGCATCCGTTTAAGGCGAATGCCGAGTTTTTCTAATAGAGACACATACAAGTAGTACAGTTGTTTACTGCATATTATTATTTTGCTGTGCTTGCTGTGCCTGTTGTTGAGCTTGCTGCAGCTGCTGTTGAGCCTGCTGAACCTGAGGGTCTTGCTGTGCAGCGGCACCAGCTTGTGTCTGTGCATTTTGCAACTGCTGCTGTGCTTGCTGAACTTGCTGCTGCGCTTGCTGCAGCTGCTGCGGATCAGCACTAGCTTGAGCTTGCTGAACAGCTTGCTGTGCCTGCTGTGCTTGTTGTACTGCCTGTTGCAGTTGTTGTTGCTGTTGATTTTGTTGTGCCATTACAAATAACCTCCAACATTTAAATTTTTGAGCTGTTTTGCTCGCTTTATATAGCATGACCCTATTGATCGATATATATGTATTTATTTGGCAAAAAAATTTCCTGCTATGATTTAGTGAGGTTAATAGCTATATCTCTGCCTATGAATAACTGCTACGTTACTTTCTCATACTACCTATGATGAGGATGGTATTGTTTCGAAAAGGATGTTTTTATGAATAAAAAAATGTCACAGAAAAAAATAGAACGGGATTTCGAAAAATTATTATCGACATTAAAGCAGAAAGATGGTTTTATCAATTACCAGCTTGACCATAACGGTAGTGTTGTACATCTCGGCTATTTAAAAACATCCGTTGATCCGCAAAAGCTGGAAAAGTATATTCTGCCCCGTTTGCAGGAGTATTTGTACCATGATTTGAACGAGTTGAAAAGTTACATACCAATTACGAAAACCGAATTAACCGATAACGCAGACAGCATACAGGAAAAATTGGTTAGTGGTCATCTATTTATTTATATGGAGAAGAGTAGTCCGTCGTATTTGCTTATTCCTATTCCGCTTGATGAAAAACGGGATGTAGGCGTACCGGAAGTAGAGTTCAGCGTCGTTGGACCGAAAGAAGCATTTGTGGAGGATATCGATACAAATCTGAATTTAATCCGGAAACGCTTGGACATTCCGGAATTAAAGGTCAACAAGCTCAAAGTTGGCACAATCACGAAAACAGAGGTTGCAGTGATGTCCATCGAAGGGATTGCCGATGAGGAAAATGTTAATACGGCGATTCAGCGGATCCAAGACGTTGATATCGACCAAGTGATTGATAGCTCGTATATTCAGCAGGTAATTGCTGATAATAAAAATTCCCCATTTCCACAACTGTTGGATACAGAACGGCCAGACCGGATTGCGGCGGTTTTAGCGGAGGGGAAAGTTGTGATTGTCGTCGATGGATCGCCACATGTACTGCTGGGACCGACAACATTGATTGAATTTTTCTCTGCATTTGAAGACTATTTTTTAAATTGGATGGTGGCATCGGCGTTTCGTTTGATTCGTTTATTAGCTGTATTCTTCTCCATATTGATATCGCCGCTGTATGTTGCGATAATAACTCATCATTTTGAAATGATACCGAATACATTGCTTGGAACCTTAGTTAGTTCCAGAACCCAGGTACCGTTTCCGCCTATTTTGGAGGCAATTTTACTAGAACTGGCGATTGAGCTGTTGCGTGAAGCTGGGGCCAGACTTCCGACAAAGGTTGGTCAGACAATCGGTATCGTCGGTGGTATCGTGATTGGTACTGCCTCGGTTGAAGCGGGACTAACCAGTAACGTATTGCTGATTGTTGTCGGTGTTGCTGCACTTGGTTCCTTTACAACACCGGTATATAAGATGAGTAATACGATTCGTTTAATTCGGTTTCCGTTACTGCTGGTTGCTCATGTCTATGGTTTGCTTGGCTTGGCCGTAAGTATTGCCTATGTCATGGTCCATTTGCTGCTATTAACATCACTGGGAAGACCGTTTATGGAACCAATCTTTCCTTTCCGGTTCAAGGATTTCAAAGATGCACTGATCCGCTTGCCATTTGATAAACAGGATAAGCGTCCATATGCAGTACGCCCGAATAAAGTTGTTCGACCTTCCGGAAAAGACAAAAATGCGTAGAGGGATAGTAAATGATCTCATTAAAAGATAAAGTGTCAGGTTCAATGGTATTCTTTCTCATTACAGCGTCACAGGTAGGCGTTGGCGTTTTAGGTTTTCAAAGCGCCATCAATAAATATGCCGAGCAGGACGCGTGGATGTCGCTAATTGTTGCTGGAGGAGCTATCAGTGTCATTATATGGTTCATGTACGGAATGCTCTCCAATAATGCTGAAGGCGATATTGCTGCCATTCACGAGTTTACGTATGGTAAATGGATCGGTGCTTTTTTTACGATTCTATTTTCTGCTTACTTATTGTTAATGGCATTAGTTGTGCTGCGTACGTATATCGAGATTATCCAAGTATGGATGTTTCCACATGTGAAGGTATGGGCACTGCTTTTGCTAATTATTCCGCTCATTTATTATACCACCGCGGATAAATTTCGAGCGGTTGTCGGTGTATGTTTCCTGGGAGTCGTTTATCCACTTTTTCTCATTTTGTCATTTCTATTTCCACTTAGATATGCACGGCTAACGAATATACTACCGGTTATGGATCATTCGTTTATGGAAATTATGCAATCATCGTCAATAGCGATACTGGAGTTTATGGGGTTGGCGGCATTGATGGTTTTTTACCCGTTTATTCGTGAAGCCAGGCATTCCCAGAAGTTCGCTCATTTCGGGAATCTTTCTACAACCGCTTTATACCTGTTGATTTGTGTTATATCTTATCTTTACTATAATCAGAGCGAAATGGAAAATCTCATTTGGGGAACATTAAACCTCTGGAAAATTATTGAGCTGCCATTCATGGATCGCTTTGAGTATTTCGGTATTGCGACATTGTTTTTTTCAATCCTGCCAAACGTTGCACTGTTCGTATGGGCATCTGCCAGGTCGTTAAACAGAGTATTCGGCCTTGCTCAGGCAAAGATGACCGGCATTTTACTGTTTATTTTGTTTATTACATGTCTTGTTTCCGGTGGACGTCAAGGTATCAACTTCCTAAATGATATAGCCGGAACAATCGGTTTATGGTTTTTGTTCGCATATATACCGGTATTATTTTTCATCAACTTTATTCGCAGGAAGGTGCAGAAGGATGGCAGTTAAGCACACAATCTTTATTATCTTCATTCTTATTAGTCTGGTTGCAAATTTCGACCTTCCAAAAAAAGTGATTGACGAGATTCATTTCATTACAGCTGTTGGTTATGACCAGGCTGAAAAAGATTCCATTAGAAGTACCATAGTCACGCCGGTTTTTACAAAGGAAGGGGAATTGGAGGATTTACAGTATACAGATACCAGTTCAACGGTATACGGCACACTTGTCAAACTTAACACACAATCATCCGAGCAGCTGCTAAACGGAAAAATTGAAGTTGCTTTATATAGCAAAGAATTGGCGGCTCAGGGGCTTGATGATTATGTTGATTATCTGTTGCGGGATCCGTCGGTAGATGCCAATTTATTTCCAGTAGTAGTTGACGGGAAAACATCGAATTTTTTGCAGCAGATAAAAAGTAAAAAGGGAATCGGAATTTATTTAAAGGATTTATTGGAACATAATATTCAGCACGGGAACTTGCCAACCATCAATTTAAAACAGTTTGATTCTGCTTTGCAATCCAAAACGATGGATGCGTTTCTGCCAATGTTAGGCATGAAGAAAGATGATGCGGCTTTACAGAAACTGGCCTTCTTTGACGATGATCAATTTACCGACAGCATACCAATAAAGAAAGCAGCCGTTTTCCGAATGCTATATGAAAACGTAGAGGATGGACAGTACGGTTTTAAAAAAGAAGCGTATAGAGTATCTATCCAAAATATTGAGTCCGTAAGAAATATCATCCCGGCGAAGAAGAATGGAAGAACGAAGGTAACGATTAACATTCAGCTTCGCGGCGTGATTAGAGAATATACTGGTAATAAACAAGTGACCAGTCGATTACGCAAGCTTGAAAAAGATATGCAAAAGGACTTCGAGAAAAAGGCTGAAACGCTTATTAAACGGTTTCAGAAGAAAGGCATTGACCCGCTGAACATTGAAGGACACGTGAAAGCCCGCAACCGGAGTTATGATCCAAAACAATTTGAAAAAGCCTACCCGGAGCTCCCGGTCTCTGTTAATGTAGATGTATCTCTTAAAGAAACCGGTACAAAACGCTGACTGCTATGAAGGAAGGAAGGTGTTTTTGGCGATCTTACTTAATCATTAAATATCATCAATCGACGCAAATCTCCGTTCAAAGTCGAGATGCACAATTTCCCATAAATAAAAAGAGGCGATCGTTAGATGAGGGCTCCATATTGGCTTTTTTTCAATTAAAAGATTTCGCCGCTCTGATTGGTCAACACCGTACAGCCATTTTGCCCCGCGCTGGATACCGATGTCATCAACAGCGAGTACATTCATTCTAGCAAGTGAGAAAATAAGAAACATCTCTGCTGTCCATTTTCCGATTCCTTTAATGCTTGTCAATTGTTTGATGACCGTCTCATTGTCAAGATCGTGTAATTGGTCAAGGGAAACATCGTCGCTGTCCACTTTCGCAGCCAAGTCACGCAAATACGTCACCTTTCTTCTTGACAGGCCAATCGCTCGTAATTGCTCATCAGTGGCACCATTGACTGATTCCGCTGTGATGCGTTTGTCCAGCAGTACGTCCAATCGACCGAAAATGGCATCTGCAGCTTGGACGGAGATTTGCTGACCGATCATAGAGCGTACGAGTGAACGGAAAAAGTCCGGACGCATAGTTACTTCTAAATCGCCAATCACATTGATTAGTTTGTTCATTATGGGATCGTTCTGTCCTAGTTCAATAACAGCTTGGTCATATTGTCTTATTGTTAATATTTCCATAATCCACCTCATAACCAGTTTAAATGGTTATGAGGGACATGGCAAAATAAACGGTGAAAAAAACGGGGAATTGTAGCCTAAAATTGAAATCTTTGATATGATAAACATGATATCAATAGATGAATCCTAATCGTTGGATCATGCAGCGCTATTATAATTAAGAGAGGTGGATATCTATGAGTAAACCAAAGATAGTTGTTCTCGGCGCCGGGTATGCCGGAATGATGACAACGAAGCGACTAACGCAGAAGCTGCGCCCGGAAGAAGCTGAGTTAGTGCTTGTTAATAAGCATAACTACCATTATCAGACAACGTGGCTACATCAAGTAGCAGCGGGTACTGTTAATCAGAATCAGGCACGTATGATGATTAGTGATGTTATCAATCCTAACCGCGTTAACCTGATTTATGATGAAGTTGTTGAAGTGAAAAAAGAAGAAAACCGCGTTGTTTTGAAAAACAGTGAAATTACATATGATTACCTGGTGATTTCGCTAGGGTTTGAAACAAACACGTTTGGCATCAAGGGAATGGAGAAGAATGCGTTCTCCATTACGGATATCGAATCAAGCCGTATGATTCGCGAGCATATCGAATATCAATTTGCCAAATACAGTACAGCCGAGAAGCCAAACGAGGACGATTTAGCTATTCTTGTTGGCGGTGGCGGCTTCACCGGTATCGAATTTGTCGGTGAGCTTGCGGAAAAAGTCCCAGAGCTTTGCAAAAAATATGATATCGACCGCAGCAAAGTACGCATTATTAATGTAGAGGCAGCACCACGCATCATGCCTGGATTTGACGACGAGCTTGTCGCCTATGCCAAGCGTTCGCTTGAAGACCGGGGTGTTGAATTCCGGGAAGGTGCCAAAATTAATGAATGTAAGAAGAACAGCTTTGTAATCGGTGATGACAATGAGGAGATTAAAGCCGGCACCATTGTATGGACCGGTGGCGTAACCGGAAGTTCCATCCTCTCCAAATCCGGATTTGAAATTACAAAAGGTAAAGTAACCGTAGATGGTGACATGCGAGCACCAGGCGAAGAGAACATTTTCATCCTTGGTGACTGTGCATGGGTGATGAACGAAGCGGAAGGCAAGCCATTCCCGCCGACTGCACAGGCGGCTATGCAGCATGCTGAAACTTGTTCTGATAACCTAAAAGCCCTGTTGCATCATGAACCAATGAAGAAATTTGTATTTGATGATAAGGGTACGGTGGCCTCACTTGGCGAAACAGACGCCATGGGAACGGTATTCAATGACAATAAGCTGTACGGCAAACCGGCTGTATCGATGAAAAAAGTGGTTGACAACCGTTATCTATTCTTGCTTGGCGGACCAAAACTTATCCTGAAAAAAGGCAAATTACGCATGCTTTAAAAATTGAGGAGGGTCATGTTTATGAAAAACGGTATATTGTATATGTTCCTGCTGGCGATTGCGGCTATTGTTGGGTACACCGCAGCGACACGCACCATGGAGGATACACGGGATTTCCGTTAAAAAACAGCCATCCTGTCTATAAGGCAGGATGGCTGTTTCATAACCTTAGAAAGTATAACGTTGTCTTATGTAACTAGCATGAGCGATAATCAATTTTTATCCATTGTGATGTTTATCACTGTTTCCATCATGATTATAGTGTAAAATGGAAGTATGGGGGAGGGATTTCCATGACGATGGGACTTATCATCTTATTGACCGTTCTTTTTATAGCAGCATTGGCCGGAACGTTTTATGCATTTAAACAAGAAGAGAAAAAAATGAAAAAATATGAAGAAGAAGGGGATACGGTAGAAGATCAACTGCGGCGCTCGCATGAGTATGAAACATCATCCCTGAAATCAAATGTGCCGCTGCAGTTAGCAATTTACGGTGTTACAATTGTGGTATCATTGTTCGTCTTTGTATTTTATGTGTTTTAAAAGTTTGGCGCCAAATCAGTCCGGTATTCATATTTTCACGGCTATGCCGGATACTAACAGACAGGAGGTGGTTATATGCTGACCGTTCTCTTGTCTTTTTTATTGGCTTCAGTTCCGTTATCGGTTGTCGATGATGGAGAGACGGTTGACAAATTTGTGAAAGAAGACTTCGAGCTAACCTTAGTCGATCAGTTGCTTATTGATCACACAAAATTGGATATCCAGATGGAAGTGTTAAACGAAAAGATATATCAGGAGCCGGTGGATGCTAAGTTAGCCGATGATGGCGATATTATCCAGGAACAGCCTGGAGTTGCACTAGACCGGGTGCAATTTCGCAAACAGTTTTATGATTATTTTTACAATGGACACCCGACTGAACTAAGCCCTCCCGAACGTGTTGTTTATCCGCGTGTGGACAGTGAACTGCTGTCAGAAATTCGGGAAGAGGTGATCGGAAGTTATCAGACGAGTTTCCGTCCAAATAACAAAGAACGTACACGCAACATTGAAATAGCGGCAGAAGCGATTGACAGCCATGTCGTATTCCCTGGTGAGTCTTTTTCATTTAACGGAGTAGTGGGCAAGCGTACCAAAGAAAAAGGGTATAAACGTGCCCCCGTAATTGTCAGAGGAGAGCTGACCGAGGGGATTGGCGGTGGCATTTGCCAAGTTTCCTCCACCTTGTATAATGCTGTAGACATAAACGGCATTGAAATTGTGGAGAGGTATTCACACAGCCGAAGTGTACCTTATGTCCCTCCTGGGCGGGATGCAACGGTCAGTTGGCATGGACCTGACTTTGTCTTTAAAAACAAACATAATAGGCCGGTTCTCATTCGTGCTTCAGCAAAACGTGGAAATATGACGATTCAGATTTTATCTTCCAAATCATAATGATTCATGTACCATAAGGGTGCTTTATTAAGACAATTTATGTCCTAAAACAGTGGCTATCATAAGAAATGATCATTTTCCTACCTTCCAGCTTTATTTTGTTGAATAATTTGGTTAGACTTTAAATGGGAAGGAAGGTGTTTCGTATGGATATACTTAATCTTGATGACCATTTCAAACATGATATGCCGACAACGTACAGAAGCCGGCTTGAGGAAGTGCTCGAAGAATTTAAACGCGGTCACTATCCGAATGTATTGAATAAATCCGCAGAGCTGCGAAAAGAGCCGGATTTGGATAAAGAACTTGCCGATAAGCTGCGTATGGTTGAGGCGATATGCCACTCGGAAATAGGTGAGGTAAAAAGCGCGACTTCTATTATATCGGAGCTGTTTTACGAATCAGACATTGATCATATGCTGCTTGGTGAGCTTGCGTACATGTGTGATTTCAAACTGGCGCGCCGGATTTTGAGTACCGCTGTTAAACAAATGGAAGAAGATGAAGAAACGGACCGTCTCACACTGGCACGAGGGTATTTGGTGCTGGCTGAAGCGGAGGAGAATCTGGAAAAATACGTCAGGGCCATTAAGTATTTTAAAAAAGGGCTTTCCTACTTTCAATCGGATGACAAGAAAGATCAGCATATGATCCTATACTTGCATTTCAAAATTGGCATGATGTATTCCATGAAAAATGACCCGGAAGAATCACTCGCTTATCTCGGCAAGGTCATTGATATGGCTGGGGATAATGATACCGGGCTGAAAATAAACAGTCTAGTCACCATTGCCAAGACATACGGTAGCAAGGATGAAAATGAAAAAGCGTACCCATATTTAGAGGAATCACTGAAACTTTTGGAAGGATCGGACCAAGAACAAACGCTGACCCATGCCGAAGCGTTGACAGAGATGGCTTTTTACCACTTTCATAAATCTGCGTTTGCACAAGCTGTCCCGTACTATAGTAAAGCAGTTGCTATTTATGAGAAATTGCCACAGACGTCCCATCGGAAATTGGGTATGATTTATATGCAATATGCCTACTGCCTGGAACATATGGAAGAAAATGATATTCGTCAGGCGGGGAACATTTATGAAAAAGCGGTGGACAGGTTAGAGAAGATAAAGGACCGTGAATTGTTGGAAAATGCACTAGGTGATGTGATTGCCTTTTTCGACCGCACCGGCAATGACAAGAAAAAACGCCAATATGAAAACAAATTCGTTAAGATGACAAACAATGCGTCATTCTCTTCTTGACAGGGTGATACAAGTACCGTAGTATGTTGAGTGAAAATGATAATCTCTATCAATTACATAGGTTCGGAGGCTGGAATGATGAAAAAGTTAGCGATAATTAGTTTCCTATTGCTCATCGCTTTCCTCGCTGCATGCGGTGGCAATAACAACGATGAGGAAAAGACGAACAGCAATACGGAAGATTCCGGTGAACAAGAACAACGGACGGTAACGATTGAAGATGCCAGAGGGGAACAGACCGTTAAAGGCACACCAGAAAATATCGTTGCACTCGAATGGTCATATGCAGAAAATCTGCTTGCTCTTGGCGTGCAGCCGGCCGGGGTGGCTGATTTGGACGGCTTCAATAAATGGTTAAACATTGACAAAGAATTTGCGGACAGTGTGGAAGATGTGGGGACACGGTCGGAACCAAACCTGGAAGCAATCAAGCGCCAGGATCCGGATCTGATTATCGCCGTTAAATTCCGCCATGAACAGTATTTGGATCAACTGGAAAAGATTGCACCGGTCGTCATGTTTGCTCCTTATGGTGATCAAGCGATACAGGATCACTACGGAAACATGATTGACGAAATGAAGAAACTGGCTAAAATAGTTGATAAAAAAGACAAAGGTAAACAGGCGATAGCTGATTTGAATGCCTTGATCGATGAACAGAAGCAGCGTGTGGCCGATGCTGGATTGGAAGGCTCACCGTACCTTGCCACTCAGGCATTTACAGCACAGAATACCCCGACGATCCGCTTGTTCACGGATAATTCTATGGTCGGCAAACTTATGAAAAAATTTGGCTTTGACAATGCCTATTCGACAGAGGAGCCGGAAGTTTACGGCTATACTGAAGTGACCCTTGAAGCGCTGCAAAATTACCAGGATCAAGCAGACTTACAATTCCTGTATATTGCCCAGGATGATGACAATATTTTTGAGACGGCGTACAAAGATAATCCGGCCTGGAAGAATTTAAGCTTTGTTAAGAATGGAAATACACACCGACTACCTGGTGATACATGGACATTCGGTGGCGTCCTTTCCAATCAAGTACTGGCGAAACAGCTTGTTGATGCTATGGTAAAAGAGTGATTGGATGAATAGTAGACTTCGCAATTTCATGACTGCGGTTCTCACCTTTGGGGGTGGAACCGCGCTTTTATGCATACTTGTATTTATACATATTAATCAGGGAAGTGTATCGATTTCCATTGGCACTGTCATCGATGCGATTATTGCCCCTGAAGATAACTTGGCACACCATACTGTCCGCATGCTTCGTCTGCCGCGGGCGGTGTTGGGGATTATCGCCGGCGGAGCATTGGCCGTTTCCGGTACGGTGCTGCAAACCGTGACCAAAAATCCACTATCCTCAGCAAGCACGCTTGGTATTCATTCCGGAACATACTTTGCGGTTGTACTAAGCACGGTCTTCTTCCCGGTGGTCATGGTCGGGAATGGGATTATCGCTGCATTTGTTGGCGGAATTCTGACGTTTCTCATTGTCTTTGTCTTGTCAGGCGGGAGCAAGGCATCACCTGTACGAATGGTTCTTGCCGGCATGATTGTGACCTTTCTGTTTTCATCGCTAACAAGTGTGCTGCAGATATTCTATGAAAATGAAACGGCCGGCTTATTTTTGTGGGGATCCGGCACGCTTGTCCAAAATGACTGGAACGGTGTTACGTTTTCCTTGCCGATTGTAGCGGTTGGATTGCTCATCCTTTTGGTTATGTCGTTTAAGATGGACACGCTTACGCTTGGCGATGATGTAGCTGTGGCACTCGGGCAAAATGTCAATCTCGTTAAATTTATTTCGATAACTGCTGCTGTTCTGCTCACCTCAGTTACGGTTAGTGTTGCTGGTCCGATAGGTTTTGTCGGACTTGTTGCACCGCACATTATCAAACTGATCGGCTACCGTAAACATTTACCATTAATCATTGCGTCATTTATTTGGGGTGGGAATGTCTTATTACTTGCTGATGTGCTGGCACGAGTGATTGATCCGTCTTTTTCCGAACTGCCTGTCGGTGCAATCACCGCACTTATCGGTGCCCCGTGGCTAATCTATTTAGTGCTGCGCATGAAGCGGTCGACATATGGGGACGAGAACACATCGGTTATTGCCGGAAAAGCTTCAGTACACGCACCGCTTAAGGCTGTGATTCCGATTTTAATCTTCGTGATAGCGGTGACGGTGTTTGTTAGTTTGGCGTCGGGGAATTACGGGTTTGAGCCTGTCTTATTATGGAATACATTTTTCGGGGATGCGAATGATTTCATGCTCGGTCTCGTTATGGATTTGCGCTTGCCTCGTGCACTTGTCGCCTTGATTAGCGGCATGGTGCTCGCTGTCAGTGGACTCGTTTTCCAAGGTGTCTTGCGTAACCCACTGGCAGACCCATCCGTCATTGGCATCACTTCCGGGGCCGGGGTTGGTGCGCTTTTGACCATGTATGTGTTTGGTGTGTCAGCTGCTTGGATACCTGTTGGTGCCATGATTGGTTCGCTTGTCTTTTTCATCGCGGTCATGGTGCTGGCCATCCGGGCACAGTTCCAGCCGACGATTCTGGCGTTACTCGGGATAGGCATTTCCGCGTTCGGGTCAGCCATTATTCAGATTCTTGTTGTACAGGCAGATTTGGGTGTAGCATCTGCACTAACCTGGCTGTCAGGAACCACCTATGCGAGAGGTTGGGCGGAACTTGTCCGTTTCCTGATTTGGCCTGTTCTCATTTTGTTCCCGCTGTTAATGATCAGGATCCGTGTTCTTGATACACTGTCCTTAGGCGATGATACCGCAAAAGGGCTTGGTCTGCGGGTGATGTCCGCCCGATTCCAGCTGGCGTTAATAGCAACCCTCCTGGCAGCATTCAGTGTAGCGGCAGTCGGTTCCATCGGGTTTATTGGTTTAATTGCCCCGCACTTGTCCCGTCTGTTGGTCGGGCCGGCGAACCAGCGTTTGTTGCCGGTGACGATGCTTGTCGGTGGAGCAATGCTGGTCGTTGCCGATGTATTAAGCCGCACACTGCTTGCACCAAGTGAAATTCCGTCCGGCATACTGGTAGCGATTATTGGTGCACCGTACTTTCTCTGGCTGATGCGCAAACGGGCCTAAGGAAAAGCTGGATATGACAGGAAAAGGGGTAGCGTATCGTGAAAGATTTGAGTATTATTCCGTGTGGGCGCAAGAAAATTTGGACTAACCATCCGGAATATGGTGCGGTGCCAGCTAAAGATGCCTATATTGGCACCTTGCATAACCGTTGCCGGCAATATGCGGAATACTTTACAGATGGATGGGTAGTTCTATCGGCCAAGCATGGGTTTTTGTTTCCGGATGAGCTGGTTGACGGGCCGTATGATGTGACGTTTGGCCAGAAGAATGCTGATATCATTACGATTGACAAACTGCAGGAACAGGTGATGGCGAAACGGCTGGATCAATTCGACAGGCTGATTGTGCTTACCGGTAAAAAATATAACCCTATCATCAAGGACGTTTTTCATAGCCGTGTGCCACAGCTATTTCCGCTTCAGGCCTATACTGGCATCGGTTACATGCTGCAGGCACTGAAGCAATCGGTTGCAACAGGTATACCGATTCATTGACAAGAGGAGAAGACAGATCATGACCAGATTATTATTAATCATACTTATATTATTTGCCTATATTTTATATGCCGCGTTTAAGCATAAAGCAACGTGGCGACAATTAACGGTCCTTCAGCTCGTAGGCGTACTACTGACGTTTATTGCTGTTACCGGATCCGGAGCGATCATCCTTTACTATGGTGTGCGCTCGTTGGTGGCATTGATCGACAACGGCTTCATCCGCATCATTATTCAATTTGTTACGGCAATTATTGTTGTCATTGTTGGAACAGTCGTTTTTAATAAAGCTGTTCACAAAATAACGAACGGTATACTGCCGATGGAGCGAAAGCGTAAATAAAAATAGGAATTATCCCGTATGACTTAAGCACGCTGCAAGATATACCAGAGTAAAAATGTGTTGATACACGAAGCGGAATGTATACGGGCTGCGGGTAAGGTACAACCAGCTTCACATCAAATGACAACGTTCAAGGAGAACGCTCCACAAAAAATTGACGCACTTTTTGTGAAAAAAGTTTGTCAATCCCACGAGACTAGGTTATAATAGTATTAGCAAAAAAAGCATAGATGAAAGCCTTTAGGGGGAGCCAAATGGCTGAGAGTGAACAGATTTATGTTCAGACCCTTTGAACCTGTTAGTTAGTACTAGCGTAGGGATAGTGGCTTTTTTGATGGAATAGAAAGCAATGTGAGCGGATTTCCCCATCAGGAAGCTTCCCCTTGGCATTGCTTTTTTTGCGTGGAAAAATTTGGTGGATACATGCGTTTCCGCCAGTAAAGGGGAGGATTTTCATGGGTTCGAAACGTACATTGTTTATGATTGAGGTGGCTATTTTCACAGCACTGGCACTAATGCTTGACATCATTCCGTTTTTATCGATTAAGCTCTGGGCACAAGGTGGTTCTATTTCATTGGCGATGATACCCATATTTATTGTTGCCTTTCGCTGGGGGCTAAAGGGCGGTTTACTTTCCGGTTTTTTATGGGGAATGCTGCAAGTTGCGTTGGGAACGGCTTATGTGCTGCATCCGCTTCAAGGTTTCATCGACTATGCTTTAGCCTTTACTGTCATCGGTTTTGCCGGTATTTTTGCAAAACGGATTCAGGAAGCTGTTCAAGACGGAAATACGAAGACATACCTGACCTATATTACATCCGGGGTGTTTTTAGGAAGTATGCTGCGGTTTGCAGCCCATTACGTGGCAGGTGTTGTGTTCTTTAAATCAGCCGTGGACGGTCAATCGGTATGGTTGTATTCTTTATTATACAATATATCTTATATTATCCCATCACTGATTATTAGTGCCTTTGTGGTCTTTTTCTTATTCCACAAACAGCCTAAAACATTAGTACTTGCTGCATAGCAATGCTGACCGCTCACACGTGGAACAAAGGCGCAAGCGCACTTGCAAGCTAAGAACGCGATGTCCTGTACGTCGGATTCGGACGTGGCTTTACTTTGTCAGTAAAAATTTAATTGCTCATTTATTACTCGATGAAAAACTAGCCTTTTCGTATACAAGGGGCTAGTTTTTTATGTATAGTTGAACAAAAGGGGGGGATTCCATGCGTGAATTGATCGGTTCGTGCCAATCATGCGGTACAAATGTTTATTGTGAAAATGGGTTTTTCGACGGTGTTCAAGAAAATGGCCAACTGCTGTGCAATGATTGCGCCGAAGAAACGAGTGAATCAGAAGCGTAATGAACTTAAGAAATCCCCGAAGATTACTTTGACTTCCGCATGCTAATTCTGCACCGCTTTTTTTCCTTGTGCATAGGCTGTAGCACAGTTAGGAAAGGAAGTGGTGCATTTGGAGTTAACCTTATCCCACGGTCTATACGGTCTTTTTACACTGATTATCATCTTGACTATGATATTCCGTAGAGGGGTTGTCCTGCCGTCATTGCTTGGAACCTTCATTATTGCCTGGGTCTATAAAGGGAATCTTGTTGAAGGGTTTACGGCAATATTCAATGCGAATCTTGTGGCAGCGAAAGAATTGTTCAATATCTTCTTGATTATTACCTTCATGATGGCGTTATTGCATTCGTTACGAGACCTTGGCGCTGATCGGCGAATGATTCAGCCGATTCAAAAGCTGATGGTCAACGGTCATGTTTCCTTCTTTATATTGACTGTGGCAACGTATGTCATTAGTTTATTCTTTTGGCCGACCCCTGCTGTTCCGCTTATTTGCGCTTTGCTGGTGCCGGCAGCCATTCGCTCCGGACTACCAGCAATGACCGCGGCTGTGGCTGTTGCGCTGGCCGGACAGGGGATGGCGCTGTCGTCGGACTATATCGTTCAAGTGGCTCCAAATGTTTCAGCAACATCAGCAGGTATTGATACGGGAGTGGTTGCTGATAAGGCGCTTGTTTTATCATTAATCGCTGGTGGTGTTGCGATTGGATTGGCGTATCTTTTATACCGGAAGACTATCCGCCCGAAAGACAGTGAGCTGAATGAAATAGAAATGAATCAGATGCAAACGGCAAAGGAATCGGAAAATAAAACCAAATCAACCCATTTGAATACGTGGAGCAGGTTGTTTGCTGTCGTTGTCCCGGTATCCCTGTTGGCTGTTGTTGTTTATATGATGTTCACCAAACTCAACGCTGGAAGGATGTCTGGGTTTGAAGGTGGTGACGGCGCAGCATTTGTTGGTGGTGTGGCGGTGATCCTGCTGCTCTTATCAACGGTGGCGTTCGGCCGTGAAAATGCGCTGGATTATATTACGAACCATATCACAGAAGGCTTCGTGTTCGCGTTTAAGGCTATGGGACCGGTTATTCCGATTGCAGGATTCTTTTTCCTCGGTAGTTCTGATTTCTCTGGAAATATTCTTGGGATTGACGGAGAAGCACCAGGGTTGTTGTTCGATCTAGTGAAATCAACACAGGAATTTCTTCCGCAAAATGCACTCCTTGCTGCATTTAGCGTGCTGATTATTGGCATTATTACAGGTCTTGATGGATCTGGTTTTTCCGGCTTGCCACTGACAGGTGCTTTAGCATCATCACTGCAAAACGGTGCCATTGATGTTGGAACACTTGCTGCAATTGGACAATTGGGATCGATTTGGACTGGTGGCGGGACCATTGTTGCCTGGTCATCACTGATTGCCATTGCTGGTTTCTGTGGTGTTTCTGTGATGGATTTAGTTCGGAAAAACTTTGTACCGGTCATTTGTGGTTTGCTCCTGTCCACAGTTGCTGCCTTGATTATTTTTTAGCTGGTAGCTGCCATGTTAAATATTGGATAAAAATGGATATAGGAGAGATTTATCGAATCAATTGAACCTTCTATTTAAAGGCGGTGTTCGCTCTAAGACGAGGCGAATGCCGAGTTTTTCTAAACGACGACTTAAAATGAACTGCACGAAAAAACATGGCCTGAACGCAGGATTCAAGTTTCAATGGCATCAATTGATTCAAAATAGCAAGGGGGTTTATTAAGCTCCCTTGCTATTTTTCTACGTTGGTAAAGTGATGAGTGCCGGATGCGGCGGGAAACGTTACAAATTTAAAAAAAACGACATATTCCCCCATTATAATAAATAAACATAAAACATCGAGTAGTGCAGCGTCTATAAATCGTAAGTAAGAACTGTTTCATTATTTGTACCACCTTCCGAATCGTTGTTTACGCATGACTACCTGTCGCCACCAGCGTATAAGGAGGTTGTGGTGAAAATGGAATTCATCAGGAAAAAAAGGGGAAAATTTTTTGCACCCAAATAACTACCGGCGTGGCAATATACAACCGCAAATTAGTGTCCGTGTTGATGAGAAATAGGAACGCAATGACTATATTTTTCCGGGAAGTCAGGTGAAGCGAAATAGCTGAAAAACTATCAAATGTAAAGCGCAAGGAGGTCCACGCGGAGACAATCCGCCAGCATAATTTGGAAGAAGTAGCAACGGCGGTCAGCGAAAATAAGGAAGCTATCCTGAAGGGGATCGATTTACTGGAATCTTTAAACCAAAGCGAAACACTTGATATGTTGACTGCGCTCGTTAAACATCGGGAAGACGCACTGGCGAATGTCATGCGCGAGCTGAATAAGCCGGAATATGCCGCACCAGTGGAAAATATAACTAAACTCTTTCAAATAGCGGGAAAACTGGACGTGGATGAAACGCGATATGTTGCCGATCGGATGAACCACGCGGTCAAGGAAGCTGCCGCATCGGAGGCTACCGGTAAAACGTCGTATATGGATCTATTGAAAGCATTGAAAGATCCGGAAATTAACCGAAGTATCACCATGATGCTGCAGTTTTTGCGCGGGATGGGGAAAGCGTAAAAATCTAGTTGATTACATGTATCTACTTGAAATCCTGGCTGTGAATGACCACTGTCAGGATTTTTAATTTCAAAAAGATGATATGGAAGAGTGACAACGCTTTAGCAGCCGACATCAACGGAATAGCAGTTAACATCGACGCATTAGCGTCCGACATCAACGGAATAGCAGTCAACATCGACGGAATAGCGATCAACATCAACGGAATAGCGGCCGACATCAACGGAATAGCGGTCAACATCGACGGAATCGCGGCCACAATCAACGGAATAGCAGTCAACATCAACGCATTAGCGTCCGACATCAACGGAATAGCAGTCAACATCGACGGAATAGCAGTCAACATCAACGCATTAGCGACCGACATCAACGGAATAGCAGTCAACATCAACGCATTAGCGTCCACAATCAACGGAATAGCGGCCAACATCAACGCATTAGCAGCCGACATCAACGGAATAGCATTCAACATCGACGGAATAGCGGCCAACATCAACGCATTAGCGTCCGACATCAACGGAATAGCGATCAACATCAACGCATTAGTGTCCGACATCAACGGAATAGCGGCAACCTCCCCCCGGAGTACGCGAAGATCCATAAATGTGACACTATATTCAAAAGGTTTACATTTATCTGTTTTCGCAGTAAAATCAAGTTGTATTAGAAAGCGCTTTATCATATATTGTATTAGCGTTTTGAAAATTAAGATGGAAAAGGGGGAGGAATGGATGAGTGGTATTTTGGCAGCAGTGATCGGGCTGGTGGTTTTTGCGCTTGGTTATCGGTATTATTCAAAGTTAGTTGCGGAGAAAATTTTTCGGCTCGATCCTAACTATGTCACACCAGCACACAAGTATGAGGATGGGGTCGACTTTGTACCGACAAACAAATTTGTTCTATGGGGGCATCATTTCACATCTGTTGCAGGTGCGGCACCGATTCTTGGACCGGCCATTGCTGTTTATTGGGGCTGGTTGCCGGCATTGTTGTGGGTTGTCTTGGGAACTGTTTTTGCTGCGGGTGTTCATGACTTTGGTACGCTCGTTCTGTCCGTCCGCAATAAAGGACAATCTATTGGTACATTGGCGGATAAATTAATCGGTCAGCGGGCAAAGATGTTGTTTTTATTTATTATTCTCATTCTTGTGCTAATGGTGAACGCTGTATTTGCGTGGGTAATTGCTAATCTATTTGTTTCTTATCCGGCTAGTGTTCTTCCGGTGTTTATCCAGATTCCGCTGGCAATTTGGATTGGTCATGCTGTTTATAAACGGAAGACAAAGATGCTTGGTCCGTCACTTGCGGCACTCGCTGTGATGTATCTGTTCGCTATTATTTCCAGTAAATGGGGACTTTTGCAGATTGATTTGGTTCAGTATATGGGCGGAGAAGGAAGTACCGGCCTATTCGGTATGGGGGCTGTCAATTCCGCGTTTCTTATCTGGATTGTCATTTTGATGGCTTACGTCTATATTGCGTCTACTATCCCGGTCTGGAAGCTGTTGCAGCCGCGTGATTTCATTAATTCACATCAGCTTATCGTCGGACTTCTTATCTTATATCTAGGTCTGTTATTCACGAACCCGGAAATTACAGCACCTATTACTAATCCTAGTGCAGATACATCTTGGTTCCCACTGTTATTCATTACCGTGGCTTGCGGTGCGATATCCGGTTTTCACGGGCTAGTCTCAAGCGGAACATCGTCAAAGCAGCTTAATCGGGAAACCGATGCCCGCTTTGTCGGTTACTTTGGAGCGGTCGGTGAAGGGTCGCTTGCATTGATATCCATCTTGGCGGTTGTAACGTTTTTTGGCAGCACGGATGAGTTTTTGGCAACTTACAGCAGTTTTCAAGCGGCGAACGGTTCCGGGTTGAATGTTTTTGTCGAAGGAGCTAGTGCACTTGCTACTGGGTTGATGATTCCGCCTGAGGTCGCTGGAACCATTGTATCGGTCATTATTGTCAGCTTTGCCGCAACAACACTGGATACAGCGGTTCGTATGATGCGCTATATCATTTCTGAACTTGGGATGGAATATAACGTTCCAGCGCTTTCCAAAAAGCATGTAGCCACATCACTAGCAGTCATCTCCAGTACTGTGCTGGTGCTGCTTCCTGAAGGATCGAAAGGGTTCGGATCCGGCGGTTACTTGCTCTGGCCGCTGTTCGGAACCTCCAATCAGCTGCTTGCAGGCATCAGTTTACTGCTTCTGTCCATCTGGTTGAAAAAACGAGGCAGTAATTATCTGATTACGTTAATTCCAATGGTCTTTTTGATGTTCATGACTTTGTGGGCCATGTTCCAGAAAGTCATATTCGAGTGGTCATGGTTTGGCAGTGATCCGAAAATGCTTTTATTCGTTCTCGGGGCAATTATCTTTGTGTTTGCCGTCTGGATTGTATTGACAGCATTTAGCGCATTAACACGGAGCATGAAAACATCAGATGATTTGGATAAAACTGCGAAGTAACCTTTCTAAAGAAGGTGCCAGTACCCAATACCGGCACCTTCTCATTCATTGTAGCGGCACATGGAAAATGCAGGCCCTTAAAGAGAGGTGATCATATGTTTGAACAATTAAAGAAGCTGGCGGCTTTCTATGAAGAAGTGCTAACCATGCCGCATCGTCAGGAAATAGCCAGGGAATTGAGAGACCAGGATGATTTGTTTTTACTTCTTTTGTACTCGGAAATGCTGGGTATCCCTAATCCGGTTTATTACTATACGCTGGAGTTGTATCCGTACATGATTGAGGAATTTCACGACTGGCATTTGCGGATGGGGATGGCCAAATCACCGCTGACAGGTATCCGCTGTTGTTGAAGGTATGAACACTTGTTGAACAAACCGAACAACGTTTTGTGACAGCGGGAAACCTAAAACCGGCTAACGCAGAAAATCGTAAAGGAGAAGCGCTTAATGAAAGTATTAGAGAAAAAAATCATATTTGCAGGTGGCAAAGGTGGAACCGGGAAATCTACTTCAGCTGCGGCAATTGCATGGAGATCAGCGCTGGAAGGATTTCATACATTGCTTATTTCCACTGACCCGGCCCACAATGTAGGGGATATATTTCAGCGGCCGATTGGCGGTAGTTACACCACACTATCCAATAACCTTACTGCCATTGAAATCGATCCGCAAAAAGAAACGGAAGCTTATATCAAAGAGGTTAAATCAAATATCAGCAATGTCGTGCATTCCGGGATGACCGAAGAAGTACATCCTCAGCTGGATACAGCAAAAGCATCACCGGGAGCAGATGAAGCGGCGTTATTTGATAAATTAATATCAATTATTTTAGAAGAAAGCCAAAACTATGATAAGCTAGTATTTGACACGGCACCGACAGGGCATACAATCCGATTGCTGTCACTGCCGGAACTGATGGGCGTCTGGATTGAGGGGATGCTGAAGAAACGCCGGAAAACGAATGAAAATTACAGCCAGCTACTGCATGATGGCGAGCCCGTCGAGGATCCGATTTATGATGTGTTAAAGAAACGGCAGGAACGCTTTTCTAAGGCACGGGAAATACTTCTTGACGACAGTGTGACCGGTTTTGTATTTATCGTTAACCCGGAACGGCTGTCGATTGTGGAAACCGAAAAGGCAATTGAACTACTGGCAGATTATCATTTGCATGTGAAAACGCTGGTTGTCAATAAGGTACTACCTCAAGACGCTGATGGTGAATTTTTGCAAAAGCGGAAAGCGTATGAACAAAAGTATTTAGATCTTATCAATGAAACATTTCCTCATCAAGAGAAGATTTACGTGCCACTTTTTCCACATGACATTACCAGAAAGCAGCATCTCACTGAATTCAGTAACTATTACGAGGAGGGGTAACGGAAAATGAAATCATTTGTACATGAGAATGGGGAATTGAAACATAAGGAGATGGACAAGCCGTTTGCTGATCACGGGCAAGTCACTATCAAGCTGAAAGCGGCCGGATTGAATCGGCGGGATTGTGCTATCCCTGGTCGCAGAGGAGACAAGGCGGAGGCACTGATTCTTGGTTCGGATGGAGCGGGGGTCATTGCATCCGTCGGGGGAGGCGTAACTGATTTTTCCGTCGGTGACGAAGTAATTATCAATCCGGCGCTTGGTTGGTATGACAACAGTGATGCACCACCGGAACAATTTGAGATTTTGGGGATGCCTGATCATGGCACATTCGCTGAGTATATTGCGCTGTCTGCTGAGCACGTGGAAAAAAAACCTGACTATTTGTCGTGGGATGAAGCGGGTGTGCTAGCATTATCAGGTCTGACCGGTTACCGAGCACTGTTTACAAGAGGGAAATTACACCCTAACGAAACGGTGTTTATACCAGGGGCTGGCAGCGGTGTAGCTACGTTTCTTATTCAGTTTGCCAAGAAAGCAGGTGCGCGTGTGATTGTCAGCTCCCGTAGCGATGAAAAACGCAGACAGGCTGAAAAGCTTGGTGCAGATCGTGCCATTGATACAAACAGTAGCTGGCCGGAAAAACTTAAAGACGAAACGATTGATCTTGTCATCGATAGTGTTGGCAGGGCTACGTTCAACCGGTCACTCGAAGTATTAAAAAAAGGTGGCCGTTTCGTCACTTTTGGTGCTACTACGGAAGACACGATTGAACTGAACTTGCGCGCCTTTTTCTACGGACAATACAAATTGATAGGATCAACGATGGGAAGCAGGGAGGAGCTCCGCGCGATGTTATCGTATGTAGAAAAACAGCAAATTCATCCAGTAGTGGACCGGACATTTCCATTCAGCGAAACCGGTGAAGCGATGAATTATCTTCAAGATACGAAACAGTTTGGCAAAATTGCATTAAAAATCAGTGAATAAACCTTTTCACCGGTCAAAAACATGCCTAAAAGGTCATTCTCGTAAAAGTCCGGCTTTGTCTAAGTCAATGGAGCGGGGAGGGACTTCGCTTTTCCGGAAGCGGTCCTGGACATAAAGTGTAAATTACTCCCCGTTTTAGTTCACATATGGTGTTAATTTATCTATTGCCTGCTGGAGTCGTTCACTATTTTTTTGATACAATGCCTTGGCTTCCTCGTTTTCTGTTTCCAGCGCAAACATTTCGAGGTCAGCCTGGCATTTTTTCATGGTGGCGAGAAGAAGTGGTTTTTCTGTTGGACTTGGTACGGTAAGTTTGTCATCGAACAAGTCTACTGTCAGCTGTCCATCACTGTCAACTTGGCCGAGGAAAACATTTTCAATACTGACATTCATCTTCTCCAGTTCCGTTTCCAGCCATTTTGTATTCAGTGAGGCGTTTGCTAGCGGTTCAAGCAGCATTTTCCCGTCCATGATCACGGTTTGCGGTTCTTTGGCCGGGGATACCTTTGTACCAAGCATTTTTGGCGTGACAGGCTGATTTTCCTTTTTAGGAAGTACGTTGACATCCCCATTTGCTTCCATAACCGCAAATTCTACATCAGCAGCCGTAAAGACGTTATTATTGCGCAGTTGCCCGAGTAAATCATCAGTGGTGATGCGTTCTTTTTTTAAGTTATCTTCCATAATTTTACCATTTTGAATCAGCACGGTTCCTTTTCCCTTTGCCACGTCGCGAAATCGTTTGCTTTTAAGTGCAATAAATTCAGCAGCAAAAGGTATGAGGAACCATATAGCTAGTGCTATTAACCCATAGGCAACGGGTGCTGCCGGATTAACCACACTTAGGGCGACGATACCACCAATCACAATCGTCAGCATATATTGAAAGGTAGTAAGGTGTGATAGCTTTTTTTTGCCAAGCCCTTTACTTAGCGCGAATAAAGCAATGAGAAAAACAACCGATCGGATGATAATTTCAATCCATCCTGGCATAGTATCAGTCCTTTTTTGTTTTTTTGATGCTGTCGATCGCATGTGCGCAGGGGTTTCGGCTGGAAACATCAAGCCGTATAACACTTAATTAGCTTTTGTATTGTGGTTCTTCTTTCGTTAGGAAAATGACTTGTTCCTCTAGGTCATTTTTGACGATTTTCACTGCATTCCGAACCTCCCGGAAAACTTGTTCTGTTTCTTGGTTCGTGGTTTTGGCGGTAAGTGTTTCAAGTGTTGCTTCAACATTTTTCAGTGATGCAAAGCACCCTTTTACTTGGGAGCTGACAGTCATATTATTCCTCCTATCCTTTAGGTTTGAAGAGAAGAGCTCCAATAACACCGAAGATAATTGCTGCCGAAATACCGGCACTGGTCACTTCAAATATGCCTGTTACGACACCGATAATCCCGTGCTCCTCCGCTTCTTGCACGGCTCCATGAACGAGCTGATTACCGAAATTTGTGATAGGAACCGTAGCACCTGCGCCGGCGAAATTAATCAGTGGTTCGTATAATCCGAGTCCGTCCAATATAGCACCGGAAACAACAAAAATAGTTAAAGCCACTCCCGGATTAAGTTTGAATACATCAAACATAATTTGTCCGATGACACAAAAGATGCCACCGACAACAAATGCCCAGAAAAATATCATAATACATCACTTCCTGCTTCAATTGATACAGCGTGTGCGATACAAGGAATGGAATCCTTTTGCTGCACACTCAGCGGTGAATGCAGCGCCCCTGTTGCAACTACAAGAATGCGGTTTAGCTCCTTTTTCTTAAGAAGTTGTATAAAATGACCATAAGCGCCGACCGCTGAGCTGGCTGTTCCGCTTGCACCTGAAAAAACAGGCTGATCCTCCCGGTAAATTGTCAGCCCACAATCTTTGTAGTTCTCTTCTGTAACTTCAATATGCTTCTTTTGCAGCATATCTAAGGAAACTTCCCGACCAACCTGTCCAAGGTCGCCAGTTATGATTAAATCATAGAATGACGCATCAACATTACGCTCTCGTAAATGTGCTTCAATGGTATCAACAGCAGCAGGCGCCATTGCCCCACCCATATTAAATGGATCTTTTACGCCCATGTCGACGACCTTGCCAATCGTTGCGGAGGTAACTTTTGGTCCCACGCCTGCTTTTGCGACAAGTCCACATCCGGCTCCAGTTACCGTCCATTGTGCGGTAGGTGGTTTTTGTCCGCCATATTCGGTTGGATATCTGAACTGTTTCTCGGTTGCAGCATTGTGACTTGCAGTTCCACTTAAAATATAATCTGCCCCATTTCCATTAATTAGAAATGCAGCGAGCGCGAGACCTTCCATGGATGTAGCACACGCACTGAATAAACCGAAGTAAGGAAGATCCAGTGTTTTAGCAGCAAAACTGCTCGGTGTTATTTGGTTAATTAAATCACCACTGATGAAAAATTGTACTTGCTCTTTTTGAATAACACTGTTTTTAATGGCTGCCTGACACGCCTCCTCCATCATTGTCCGCTGTGCTTTCTCGAATGAAGATTGGTTCATCCATATATCATCGTGCAAGATGTCAAATGCTTCAGGTATGTTTCCATCAGCTTCCATTGGTCCGCCAACAGTTCCAGTAGAAATGATGACAGGTTCGTTTTCAAAAATCCACGTACGGTGCCCAGCTAACATCAGAAACCCCCCCACTGAACCAGAATTGTTTTAATAAGGGCGACAACAAATGCTGAAAACACGCCATACACAATAACTGGTCCGGCCAGTTTAAACATGTTACCGCCAACACCTAGAATAAACCCCTCGGAACGATGCTCAATTGCCGCCGAGACAACGGAATTTCCAAAACCTGTAACAGGTACAGTAGACCCCGCTCCGGCAAATTGCCCAATACGATCATATACACCAAATCCCGTCAAAAGCATCGTAATGAAGATGAGTGTTGCCACTGTTGGATTACCGGCTGTTTGTTCGGTGAAGTTAAAGAAATAGACATAGCCCGTTGAGATGACCTGACCGAGCAAACAAATAGAGCCACCAACCAAAAATGCTTTAATGCAGTTTTTTAACAGCGGTCTTTTTGTCTCCCGGTTTTTCTGAAATTCTTGATATCGTTGTGCCGCTGGCGGTAAATTTTTCTTTTTGTTATTTGCCATAGGTCCATCACACTCGCTTTATGTTTTATCTTTCATTAGTTTAATCTCTTGTTTAGCTTTTTTCCGCAATTGTTTTTTCGTCAATTTTCCGTTGGCTATTTTCTTTTCAAGCTTCTGAAGGTCAAGGACGATCCGTTTGTCTGTGGATACTTGTACCTTGTGGTCGGGAAAAGCTTTTTCCATTTGTTTATTTATTTTTTTTCTAATGGAATCCAGCTGAAATCGTTTATGGTGTTTGATTTCAAACGCGATGAGAAGCTTTTTATCCGTATTAATGGCATTAATCTTTGTGATAGCTTCCCGTTTTTTAAGCTTTTCCTTAGCTTGGTTGGCAATATGTTGGCTAACGGTATCGGTTGCCGCTATTTTTTGGAAATTTGTTCCGTCTTTTGTTTGTGATGTATCGTCTTGCGTTGTACAGCCTATCAGAAAGTAAATGATGGCGAGTATCAATATGAACCGAAATGATTTCATTGTTACCTCCAATTTAGCTGGGGCTGGCTGCAGCGCCAGCCCCACTATTTTAAAATCCTTTGTATTGTGGCTCTTCCTGCTCAATTTGCTGTACGCGTGTTTCTACGGACTGTAATACGCCTTGTGTTTGCTAAGCGGCATTCTCATAAAGCTGCTTAGCTTGCTTGTTTTCTGTTTGCAGCGCGAATTGTTCAAAGCTTGCTTGTGCACTTTTTAAACCTGCTAATGTTTGTTTAACCTGACTTGATACGGTCATTGGTTCTCCTCCTCGATAAATGTTTTTAAGTGAAAGTAACAAAATAAACATACCTTCACTTTTTCATTTGTTTCACCACTTATTTTTTAAAGAAACATGTGAATTATGCTTTCTATTTTTTTCCCTTTTTTTTTAGGATTTATGGAAACTTTTGGTCGGGTTTATTCGTCCTATAGGATAGGAATTGGAGGACAAGTATGAGAAAAGCAGGAAAGATAATTTTATTTTTATGTGTGATTGCTTTTATATCTCTGTATTTGTTTTATGCACGTGGGGAAGCGGAACTTGTTTGTGATAAGGCTAGGCAGGTTGTAAAAGGTGATTTTATTATGCATATCCGGGTAGAGGATTTAGAAGACGGGTTTAAGGTTTTTCGGTCCATTCAATATACCGGTGACAAACCGGTTGAGATGAAGCACCAGACACCACTTGTTTCTCTCTCGTTCAAAAATCGTAACCATGACTATACCGGCAGTCACATTACGAAAACACTAAGAAAAGGGAGCATTTATCACCCACAAAAGCCAAAAACATTTCAAGATCCAACTCCAGGGGAATATAATCTGTATTGCGAATCAGCATTCACTGTAGATGGTAAAGAAGTAGCAATCAACCTGAAGGAAAAATTAACGTTCGAATGAAAAACAATGCATGAACGGTCATGCATTGTTTTTCGTAAGTCAATAGGATTGCTCAGTTGTTCACAATAAAGTCATGAAATAAGTTACAGAATGATCACGATGGGCGCTCGTTATATCAATTTGCAGCCATCTTTGTTAGACTGGGGATAACGATGAGTTATGGAAGGTCTGATACTTTATGGTAGAAATGCGGAAACCAATACAAGTTAAAGAAGCTGTTGCCCGTGTTTGGGAACAGCGGCAAGAAGGGAACACAACATATGTCCCGCTTATCGAGAGTGACAATAGAAGACTTGCTGAAGATATAATAGCCGCGCATCCCGTTCCGACATTTTCCAAGTCACCTTATGACGGGTTTGCCATTCGTTCAGAGGATACACTGCACGCTGGTCGGAATAATCCAATATCATTGAAGGTTGTCGAACATATCGGCGCTGGTCAGGTTCCACAAAAACAGCTTCATGCTGGCGAGGCAACACGGATCATGACTGGTGCGCAAATCCCTGCTGGGGCAGACTGCATTGCAATGTTTGAAATTTGCCAGACTTACGAAGATGACCATAAGCAATCATATATGTCTATTAAACGTAAAATGGAATCGGGTCAAAATATTATTGAGGAAGGATCCGAAGTGGCAAAGGGCGATTTGCTTGTCCCAAAAGGAACGCTAATTAACCCCGGTGTAAAAGCAGTGCTGGCTACATTTGGATACAGTCAAGTAAAAGTAGCCAAAAAACCAGTCGTCGGAATCATTGCTACTGGTACGGAACTGCTAGATGTAGATGAGGCATTGCAGCCTGGTAAAATACGCAATTCCAATGCTTATATGATTGCCTCGCAAGTAGTCCGAGCAGGTGCTGACTATCATTATTTCGGAAAGCTCAAGGATGAATTAGAGGAAAGCTACCAAACGATTGCGAAAGCCTTGGATCAAGTTGACATTCTGATTACTACCGGTGGGGTGTCTGTCGGCGATTTTGATTTGATGCCGGATATCTATGAAAGACTCGGTGCTGAAGTGCTGTTTAATAAATTAGCAATGCGCCCCGGAAGTGTAACTACGGCAGCTGTCGCCGGGGATAAGATATTATATGGTTTATCCGGAAATCCCTCTGCATGCTATGTCGGTTTTGAATTATATGTACGGCCAATTTTACAGCATAAACTGGCTAATCAGAAACCATTTTTAAAACGGATAAAGGCGAAACTGGCTAACGACTTTCCGAAGCCGAACCCATTTACACGATTTGTGCGCAGTTATATAACTTATGATAATGGCCTTGTTTATGCAAAGCCAGCTGGTATAGATAAATCCAATGTGGTAACGTCTTTGGCGCATACGGATGCTTTAACGGTGCTGCCTGGAGGAACTCGCGGCTTTAAAGCGGGTGATGAAGTGGACGTATTACTGCTGGATGATCAAGAAGGCCAATGTGAATTTTAGTTTCCAAAAGGAGTGGTTCTGTGCAACCAATTAAAGATCATTTCGGAAGAGTGCTGAAAGATCTACGCATATCGGTGATTGACCAGTGCAATTTCCGGTGTACGTACTGTATGCCAAAGGAAATATTTGGCAAAGACCATGTATTTCTGTCTGAAAAAGAATTACTGAGCTTTGATGAAATCATCCGGCTCGCGAACATATTTGCTGATCTCGGTGTGGAAAAAATCCGCATTACAGGCGGTGAACCATTGATGCGGAGAGACCTTGACAAGTTGATTGCTGAGCTAGCAAAAATACCGGGGATAAACGATATTGCTCTAACAACTAATGGCGTATTCCTACCAAAAATGTCCAAAAAGTTGAAAGCAGCTGGACTAAAGCGTGTGAACCTTAGCCTTGATGCTATTGAGGATGAAGTATTTAAAGAAATAAATGATAAAGGCGTAGGAACTCGTTCTGTCTTAAAAGGGATTGAAGCGGCCAAAGAAGCGGGACTTCAAGTGAAAATCAACATGGTTGTTAAAAAAGGAATGAATGAAAGTCAAATTCTACCAATGGCTCGGTATTTCAAAGGGAAAGATATCATATTAAGATATATTGAATTTATGGATGTCGGCAATCATAATGGCTGGGATTTTAACAATGTTATTTCCAAAAAGGATATTATTCGGATGGTTGATAGTGAAATGCCTATCGAACCTGCTGAAGAAAATTATTATGGTGAGGTTGCATCGCGCTATCGTTATAAAGATGGGGAAGGCGAGATAGGGGTCATTTCGTCTGTCACGGATTCATTCTGTGGTTCTTGCACCCGGATCCGGTTACTGCGGACGGGAAACTTTATACATGTCTTTTTGCATCAGATGGCTTTGATATACGGGAAAAAATGCGTAATGAACTAACAGATGCTGAACTGGAAGAAGCTCTGATTAATCTGTGGGGAAGGCGGAAAGACCGTTATTCCGAGGAACGCTCAGAGGAGAAACGGCGGAACCGCAAAAAAATTGAAATGTCTTATATCGGTGGCTGATAAGGGGGATAACAGTGAAGACATTCCAACTTTGTTCAATGAAAATCATTGATAACGATCATAGAGATATGCTGCAACAGGATATCCCCCTGCTCGACGGTCTGATTATTAACCGTGAAGATGAACAGAACCAATGGGTGGTTGAGGCATATTTAGACCAGTCGTATCGTGAGTTTTTCCAGAATTTACGTCAAAAACAAGAAGTACTGCTGCAGGTGAAAATAACGAAAGAAAGTAATCGCCCGGCTACTTTTATCACATCCATCATCGGTATAAATGAAATAGGTAAACAAATGAATGTCCTTTTTAGGGGGACCATTGTTGATCAGCAAAAAGAAATGATTGAAGAAAGATTGAGAGCGCTGATTAAGCAAGGATATCAGGGCCAGTCTTTGTTGAAGAAATTTAAAGAAAAGGTTTGAAGAGGGCTGGACAAGGTGAATCATTCAACAAGATGCCAGGGACAGCTGCAGCACCATGCTAGTGAAGGCGGCCGGGTAGGACGTCGCGTTCTTAAACTGTAAGGGCACTTCCACCTTTGTTCACGTATAACATATCCGAACTGATTCGAAATTTAACAAATAAATTTTGAATCATCGTTCGGATTTTTCTTTGGTTCATACTTATTCCAATCTCCTTTTCTTTTAGCCCATTACTGCTGTAGTTGTATTCAAAAGTCTGTTAAAATTTACTGAAGTGGAGTAAGAAGTAAAATTGCCTGCTATAATATTATTAAGTTTTTACAGGATTAACCGATATAACTAATACAGGCATCAAGGAGTACAATATGTTTAAACTAACCATTTTTCGTTGGATAAAACAGTTGTCGCCGGTACAACTCATTTTTCTGTTCTATTTTATAGCAGTAATCGTATCTACGGCTGTTTTAGCATTGCCGGCTGCCCATCAGGACGGGGTGCATCCCCCGCTGATTGATATCCTATTTACTGCTGTCAGCGCGCTTAGTGTGACAGGTCTGTCCACACTGTCCATTGCAGATACATTCAATACAACGGGTGTTATTCTGCTTGCTATCATCCTTCAGCTGGGTGGTGTAGGGGTGATGGCTATCGGCACGTTCATCTGGATGATTACAGGGAAAAAAATTCGCCTGAAAGAACGTAAACTGATTATGGCTGATCAAAATCAGACATCATTTTCAGGTATCGTCAGGCTGGTTAGAGAAATTTTGCTCGTTATTTTAACGATTGAATTCATTGGATTTATTATTTTGGGAACCTATTATCTTCAGTACTTTCCGACTGTGAAAGAAGCTTATTTCCAAAGTTTTTTTGGTGTGATTAGTGCAACGACAAACGGCGGATTTGATATAACCGGTCAATCTTTAAAGCTATTTAAGGATGATTATTTCGTCCAGTTTATTAACATGCTGCTGATTGTTTTCGGGGCCATTGGCTATCCCGTACTCATTGAAATAAAGGAATATTTGTTTGCGGGAGAAAAAAAACGGGAAACACTCCGCTTTTCGCTATTTGCCAAGATTACAACGTTGACTTTTCTCGTATTGATAGTTGTTGGGACGTTGTTCATTATGCTTCTTGATATAGGTGGTTTTTTCGCAGGTAAATCCTGGCATGAGGTGTTGTTTTACTCACTGTTCCAATCCATTACAACGAGAAGTGGCGGGCTGTCTACAATGGATGTGAGTCAGTTGAGCGAACCCAACCACTTGTTTATGTCTATCCTCATGATTATCGGCGCTTCCCCGAGTAGTGCAGGAGGAGGCATCCGGACAACAACGTTTGCACTCGTGGTCATCTTTATCATTACGTATGCCAGGGGGAAAGAAAATATCCGGATATTCAACAGGGAAATACATGACGAAGATTTACGTAAAGCTGTTACCGTCACATTAATGGCGATTGTATTTGTACTCACGGCAACGCTTATGCTAACCATAGCTGAGCCGTTTGATCTGTCACAAATTCTGTTTGAAGTGTCTTCAGCATTTGGTACTGTAGGCCTGTCATTGGGCATTACCGGCGATTTATCGATGTTCAGTAAAATTGTTCTTATGATTTTGATGTTTATAGGTAGAGTAGGCATACTCACATTTTTATTCATTTTCAAAAGCAATAAGCAGGCTGGAAAATATCATTATCCAAAAGAGAAAATCATTATTGGATAAGCTTTATGAGGGGGTGAACCCATGAGTATACAGCAGCAATTGCCGGTTGATCAACGTATTTTGACCAGACTTAAAGATGCAGTCATATTTGTTGATCAAGACGGCACCATCATCAAAGGCAATCGTGCTGCTTTTTCTGTATTAGGATTGAATGAGGAAAAAGGCTCCTTGTATCAATACTTGGACTTTAGTCTTTTAAAGGCAAACGATGAAAGCCACCTTCTGATGGAATTGAAAAATCAGAACAATAAGCCCGTCGAAGTACAGTCCGTGCGAATGGATACAGATGTATTCTGTCTGATTATCAATGAATTTCCTATAGTTGACAAAACAGAAGAAGTGAAAAAATATATTAACCAGTTAACCATCAATAATGATGAAGGCATAGTCATGTATGACGATGGGGTGATTATTGATTGTGATACAGCATTTGCCCGTATGTTCGGATATACGGAAGAAGAATTAACGGACATGGAACTCCGACAGCTTATTCATCATCTCGACAACACCAATGATCAACTGGACAACCTTCATGAACTGACCGGAGTTCGTAAAGACGGATCACTATTTTATGTTGAGTGGATAGAGCATCCATATAATCATATAGGTGACATCATAGGTGTTGCTATTGTCAAAAATATAACCGATCGGATTGAGAATGAAAAACAGATTGAATACATGGCGTATTACGATGATCTTACTGATTTACCTAATCGAAACTATTTTAACAACGTATTACAAGAAGCTGTAGTCCATGCAGCGTCAAAGAAAGAAATGTTTTCCGTTTATTTTATCGACTTGAATTATTTTAAGGAAATTAACGACACATTGGGCTATGATTTTGGTGATGAATTGTTAAAGGCGTGTGGTGAGCGATTTAAGTCGTTTTTGAATACGAGCACGTTTATTGCCCGTATGGGTGGTGATGAGTTCATTATTCTGCACCGGCATGTGAGAAATCGGCATGATGCTGTCATATTTGCTAAGCGTCTGATTGCAGCATTTGCTAAGCCAATCAAAGTTGGTGATTGTGAACAGTTTACGTCCATCAGTATCGGAATCAGTATATACCCTGATCATGGAAGTACGTCGAGTGAACTGATTAAACATGCCGATTCAGCGATGTATGTCATTAAAGAAAGAGATGGCAGTAATTATAAATTATTTGATGCATCGATTTCGGAAAAATTTAGTGCGATGCTCACCATGGAAAACGATTTACGGACTGCATTGAAGGAAGGGCAGTTTGAGTTATATTATCAGCCTCAAAAAAATCTGTATTCCAACAAAATTGTCGGGATTGAAGCATTACTTCGTTGGAACCACCCTGTGAAAGGTTTTGTTCCGCCGAATGAATTCATTTCACATGCGGAACGGACCGGATTGATTATTGAAATTGGGGACTGGGTTCTTAAAGAAGCATGTCGGCAAAATAAAGCATGGCAGGATAAGGGATTTCCACCTGTTATTGTAAGTGTGAACTTATCGGCAAAGCAATTTCATCAGCGCGAATTGGTCGAGAAAGTTGAGGGCATTTTACAGGAAACCGGGCTTGAACCGGATTATCTTGAACTGGAGATAACCGAGAGCATGGCGATGACTAATGAACCGTATATTTTAGAAACACTGGAACGTTTACGTCGACTTGGTGTAAAGGTGTCTATTGATGATTTCGGTACGGGCTATTCTTCGTTTAAATATTTAAGCATGTTTCCTGTTTCCAAGCTGAAAATAGATAAGATGTTCATGAACGAAAATCAGAAACAAAATCAGGCAATTGTTAAGTCCATTATCCACATGTCCCATTCCCTGAATATGAAGGTCATTGCTGAAGGTGTTGAAACCTATGAGCAGCTGCAGTTCCTTACTGCTGAAAAGTGTGATGAGATGCAAGGATTCTTTTTGAGCAAGCCATTGCCTGCAAACGCAGTTATTCAATTGCTAAGGGAATAGTATGAATCCGAAACAAAACCAGCTTGCATGCGGAAAACAAGCTGGTTTTGATAATCATCGTATGCTATTTTTTTGCTCTGACGGTGACTTGTTGATTTTTAGGATTTTTAACTGATCATTTTCATGCCCGATAGTGAAAACATAAGTGAATGTTTCTTCTTTTGTTTTATCTTTGTCGGGCATGTTTCTTTGAGCTGTGATTGAAAGAGTTGATTGAACCTTACCATTTTGGATAACATCACTTGATAAATCAGCATATTCGAGTTTTGTATAATGGATGAATCGTTCCCGGAAGTCAGGGTAGGATGCCCCCGCCTGCATCTTGCTGCCAAGTAGCGTATAGGCCCCTACATAGTCCCGCATGGTAATACTCTCGAGGAAATAGTCAACAACATATTCCGCATCATCGATTAGTTGCTCGGTGTTTGCCGTGTTTCCAATATCATCAGTTTTGCCGAAGACCAGATCTTTATTTTTTGCCTTTTTCGACCATGCTGACAGTTCTTTATAAACATCCTCAATCGGTATGCTAAATCCGAGCGTTCCATCGTTTGTGCCTACAGCATTGATGCCGATAACCTTACCGGTTTCCCGGTTGAGAAGCGGTCCGCCACTATTACCATCCGTTATTTGTGCGGAAATCTGATATGCGTTCTTGTACTGATATCCATCGACGTCAAAATTTCGTTCTGTCCCTGATATAATTCCAAGTGTAACGGTATTTTGAAAACCGTGCGGACTGCCGAGCGCAATGACCTCATCACCTGTTTCAGCCTTTTTCTCGGTTTCGACGTCCAACGATTGTTGTCCTTCAAGCTGTGGTACACGGATCACAGCAATGTCGGTTTGTTCGCCTGTTCCGATGACTGCTGCGGGGTATATACGGCCATTTGCAGTTCGGACATAAATGACGTCAGCATCATTTACAACGTGGGCGTTCGTTACAATGTCGCCTTTTTCATTATATAAAAATCCACTTCCAGTGACTGTTGTCTGTTCGTTTTGACCTTCTATTTGTACAACGCTTTTTTCTGCTGTATGAATGATGGATTTTAAATCAAGTTTTTGGGTGACTGTGTCCATTTTACTAATAGCCGGATTATTGACGGTAATGCTGTCAGATTGCCATTTGTCATGCATCAGCAGTAAGATGAAGACCCCGCCTGCAATCAGTAGGACGGAAACAATGATTGGACCGAGTTGTTTTCTGTGCATATGTTCACCTCAAATAAAACGCCTATTGTTGTTGATCTGTGTACCACTTGATTCGGTCCACGTTAATAGTTAAATCATCCGTTTTTTGATCAATCTCATAATGCGTAAACGAGAATTGTCCAGTTTCATCGGGATAAAGGGTATCCGGATAAACATAGACCTTATTGGTTACGCGTGTTTTGTCATCAGTTAATAGGGAATACTCGACTAATATGGAATTCACTGGTATGGTTGCGGCGCTTTTAACTTTTCCTTGTACCGTCACTTTTCCTTGCTTATCCCGCTTAGCTTGAACAGTAACGAGTTCAATCGCATCATTCTCGTTCAACTTTCTTTCTTGTTCCGCGGAATTGATAGCTTGTTCCATTCGTTGTCGCTGTGCTGTTTCAAAGGCTGTTTTTTCCTTGTCAATCGTTGTTTTGAGACTATGAAGTTTTTTCGAATCGGGTGCATATTTTAAACCGTCTTCTACAATTAATAGCGCATCGGAAAACTGATGATCGTTGAGTTGTTCGCTTGCTTTAGAAAACGTATAGTCAACAATTTGATTGCGAATGGAGGTCATTATCTTGTCTGCTTCATCTGATTGAATTTCATCGGCTTCCCATAAAAGTACTTTTAAATCATCAATGTTCGGATCCTGATTCAATTTATGCTTTAATTGAGCCAGTTTAAGACGATTCCGGTTCTTTGTAAGCTTATCAATCAATTTAGTTACCGCCTCGCCGTTATAATTAGTAAGGCTGTCTTCTGCTTCATTGATCAGTGCTAAAGCTTGCTGGAATTTCTTTTTATCCAGCAAGTCTGATGCCTGTTCCATATTCTTTTGAATGCTTTTCGCTTTTTCTGTAAAATGCAATGCATCCTTAGCCTGTTGAAAGTTGTGAGCATTGTTAAGCGACTTTTGCAATGTGTCGTTTGCTTTCGTGTAATTACCTTCCATTGCGTACGTTTCTGCTTTTTGATACAGTTTAGCAGCCTTTGTCGATTGGTGCTGCATAAAGATATAATACAAGCCGGAAGCAAGAACCAACAAGAGCAAGACAGACATCGGTATATACCAGTAGTTATTGAAGGATTTCTTCTTTTTTTGCCGTTCCTGCATGTCTCCGGGCAATTTTTCACCGCATTCAACGCAATAAATCTCATTATCCAGGACTTTTGTGCCACAATAAGGGCAATGGTGCATGATTATACCTGCTTTCAACTATTTTCTGACTGTATTGTGGGATATTCTTAAATAGCCCAGATGAGCAGTGAGACACTGTCATTTTTATTTTACCACATTTTCGCTTTATTTTGGATGGAAGAATTGGTATGATAGTATTGAAATGATTCCTGTTTATGCGAAAATAAAACATGCGGATAAAGGGGGGTACAAGCACATGGAAGTATGGGAAACCGTTTTTGGTATCGTTGCTTTTGGTATACTTGTGCTTAATATTGGCTACTGTATCTTTGATAATGAATAATGTGGGTGACAGTTGTCTTTCACTATCAAGAACTTATTTAAGGGTTGGACAAATATGACGGAAACCGGGTCGGCTTTATTGTGGACCCGACTTTCCAGCCATCATTTGCGAAATTATCGGAATGGTATTGCTTTTTCCTGTAAGCTAAGGAAGGAGCCGTCCAACGAACGACTAGCGAGATTTCCTCCACCGTTTACCTGGTTGTTGACCATTCATTAAAAGGGAAAATAATCAACTCTGACTTACCGATAATCTCGCTCTCCCGTATAAAGCCAAGTCCATTTCTGCTGTCTTTGCTTATCGCTCTGTTGTCTCCCATAACGAAATAATTATTTTTCGGCACTTTAATAGGGCCTACATGGCCAGTCATTTTGAGTCGTTTATTATTTAAAAATGATTGGTTATATGCCTCACCATCAATATACAACGTTTTGTTTTTCACCGAAATGGTTTCACCTGGTAACCCGATTACTCGTTTCACATAGTTTTTTAAAGGCCTTTTTATGATAACGATGTCCTCTCGCTCGGGTTCTTCAAACAAATATGTAAATTTGTTAAAAAGAACGGTTTCGCCGTCCTCTAGCGTGGGCTCCATGCTTTCACCGTCAACAATCGATGTTGCGAATATGAACGTACGTAGAAATAGCGCCAATATGATTGCTATCAGAATGGCTTTTCCCCATTCCAGCCACTCGTTTTTCTTTTTTGTTTTTTCCAATTACATACATCCTTTCCCACACCTGAGTCAGAACTTGGCTGCTGATAGGATTTATACCGAGACTATTGTGTTTTGTTTTTGGCCATTTGTTTAAGTTCCGCCAGTATCTTCTCTTTGTATTCATCATCTGTGTCCAAGTGCAACCCAAGTTCCAATGACTGGCGGAATTGCTTAAGCCATACAATTGTACCTGGTGACTGGAAGAAAGTTGAATTTAGTTCAAAGGTCAATGATATCTTGGCATGTTCCTGAAGATTGACGACACTCGGGCAATAAATCTTGGCACCGTGATTACTTACATCAAGTATTTGGACATTCGTTGTCACGGTGTCGTCTGTTTCGGTTTTTGTCAGCTTCCCGTCAACGGGTTCGCTAAACGTGTAACGATAAGGTTCATTTCGTTTAAAATACATATTAATCCCCCTCGTATATTATGTTTAGGCCCTATCATTTGAGCCCATATTTTCTTACTTTTCCTGCTGGATATAGTCAAAAGTCTTGGACGTCCCGTGATGTTCCTAGATAATGGTCTTAGGATCATTTGGGACAATTCTTTTCCCCCTTGTGGCTAGACCACACGTAAAGACTGTTTCCCAGTGTGCGTTCGGACCTTCCTACTCGCAGGCTGTGCACCCTGAATCTCGAACCTGGGTGTTAGTAGCCCCAGGGCGGCTTTCGAATCAGGGTTAGTACTTATACACGAGGTTGCTGATCGGCGTTCACACTAGGGATATCTCAGGGCGTCCAAGAAATAGTACCAATGATTCTAAATCGAAAGGAGGAGAACCCCCCATGAAATTATTTGCTGGATTAGATGTTAGTTCTTTTGATATCAAGATTTGTTTGCTGGATGGTGAAGGAGAAAAGGTTAAATCCTTCACGGTTTCCAATGACCTTCCTGGTGCTAGTGAGCTTCGGGATACTGTTTTGGAATATTTGCGTGATCAGGCTGTTGATACGCTCAAATTCGGGCTTGAATCCACGTCCGTTTATAGTTTTCATCCATCCATGTTTCTTCATCATGATGAGGCACTCAAAGCACTTGGCGCAGAGGTATTTGTCATGAATCCAAAACAGATTGCGAACTTTAAAAAGAGTTATAGCGACATGGACAAAACCGATGAAATTGATGCGTTCGTCATCGCCGATTATCTGCGTTTTGGCCGATTGCCAATGTCTGTTGTCAAAGAGAGCCAATATGTTGCGCTCCAACAGCTTACACGCTCCAGGTATCAGCTAGTTCATCAGGTTACCAAGGAAAAGCAGCACTTCCTTCAACACTTGAGTTTTAAATGCAATACCTTCAAAGAGGAAGTCGATTCTTCCGTTTTTGGGAATGCCATGATGGAACTGTTTTTCGAGAAGTTCAGTCTGGATGAACTTGCGCAAATGCCGGTTGAAGATCTAGCTGATTTTCTACAAGAAAAGGGCAGAAATCGCTTTGGTGACCCGGAATGTGTTGCGAAATCCATTCAGAAAGCCGTTCGTTCTTCTTACCGTCTGGACAAGGTTGTGGAAGACTCTATCGATGTTATTCTTGGTACAACTATCGAAGTCATTCGCACACTCCAAAAACAGATAAAGGAAATTGATAAAGCAATCGAGCGTATCATGGCTGGACTGCCACAAACGCTTGTCACTATCCCAGGCATCGGGCCCGTGTTTACTGCGGGAATCATCGCCGAAATCGGCCAAATTGAGCGATTTGATGATGAAACTAAGATAGCCAAATATGCAGGCCTTTATTGGCGAAAGCACCAATCAGGCCGCTTCACAGCTGACGACACTTCACTTACGCGTAACGGGAATCAGTACCTCAGATATTACCTGGTTGAAGCCGCCAACTCGGTAAGACGGCACGTTCCTGAGTATCAAGCATATTACGCGAAAAAATACAGTGAAGTACCTAAGCATCAACACAAAAGAGCACTCGTCTTAACCGCAAGAAAATTAGTGCGTTTGGTGGATGTGCTACTACGCAATCACCAAATCTACACGCCAAAAAGGAGCGTGAATGCATGAAGCACAAATAGCTTCTAAATCCTTTTACTGATTACCAGTAATTTCCATTTATTTACTGGTCTAGTTTCCTGATGCCTTTTTTCGCAAAATTGAACCTTGACAATCGAATATTTAGTTATTTTCCTCTTGACATATCACCGCAGGTCTTTATCATAGAAACTTGTCACGTTTTGTTGAGATATGCTACAGTCGGGTTAATTAAAAAGGAGGTACAAAGTAATTACAATGTATGCTACAGACAACCTTTTGCAACATATCGAATATTTAAGGAATAAAATGATGGTCGTTGCCACGGAAAAAGGTTTTACCAGTGACGAAGCAATTTTATTAAGCCAAGAACTGGACAAGCTGTTAAATATCTATACGTCGGTGAAAGAGCAAAATACGGTTGAACAAATCGACCAGTATTGATAATGCTTGTCAACTCACTTTGTTTTGTATAAATGCCTCAAGACGATTAAGTTCTTCCTCAATCATATGCATATATATACATGTGAAAGTCGCATATATCCTTCCCCGACAGAAGAAAAGGAAATGCCTGGTACTAACGCTACTTTTTCTTTATTGCTGTTCGCAGTTCAATCAGGATACCATATTGAAAAACTTTCGTATCCCGGAAATCTCAATTCTTTCGACTGTTTTATTGATTTGCGGCTGCATAAAAGGAACCTCCATAGAAATGTTATAAAATGTTCAAACAATTTTGATTAAAAGAGTAAAAAATAGGTTATACTATAAATGAATACTAATAAAGGAGTGCATCAACATGCGTTCAAAATATCAGAATTTTGAAGATTTAGTGAAACAAAATAAACAGGAACTACTGGATGACGATAAAAAAGTACAGCAACTTGAGTATCGTCTCGACGAAAAGGTAATCAGTCAAAGCACTGATAATATGGAGCAGAATTCATTACAACAATGATAACATAAAATTACTGACACAAACCATTTCAGAATCAATAGAAAAGCGGGAGGCATATGATATGTGCCTCCCGCTTTTCTATATAAGAACAGGCGAGTCACCTGTGTCGAGCTGACCCTGAAACCTGTTTGAAACGTAAATATTAGTATTCGCCTTCTTACCCGTTTACGCGGGCTAAATTTTTAAACAATACGTGATTTTCCAAGTGAATATGCTGGAATGTATCTGCTTCCAATTCTGCCAGGCGAGCATATGTGATGCGGTAGGAGTTACAAGCATCTGCCGGTGGTTCAAATCCGTTTGTAATTTCCCGCATCCGTTTTAAAATGTTTCCTGCTGCATCATGCTCATCTTCCAGTCCGCCATTGGCTTCATGAATGCGCTGCAATAGTTCATCATTCGGATTTTCTTCATATTGTTTGATCAGTGGAAAGACTTCTTCTTCCTCTTTTACCGTATGTTCTTCCATGTCCACTTTGAAATCGTTATACAGACGATGCAATTCTTTTAAATGCGGATGATTTTTGCCGTGCACCCGAAAGATCTTTGAAACAAATTTTCCTAATGCTGGCAGTTCCTCATTTAAATAGGCATGGTGTGTGTGGACAATGTGATCGATAATCTCACTCGCAGGTACACGATCCCAGTCAACGGTTTCATGCTCTTCTTTCTGCCAAGCTCTATATGCATCGTTTAGGGCTCCCATAACAGCATTCTCATCCAGGTTCCGTTCTTTACAAACATCCCCCAATGGTCGGTCACCGCCACAACAAAAATCAATCCGGTGCCGTTTGAACAAATCACTAGCCTTAGGGAATACTTTCACAATTTCTGCTGGTTTATGGTCAATTGTAAATTCAGTCATCATTAAAACCCTCCTAATCATTGAGTTAATTCAATCATAAATGGTTTTTTACACGTGTGTCGTGATGGACATCACTTAATGCAATCTTTTTCGGGGTGTTCTCCGGAAAAACTTGAATGAAAATGACGGCACCAATGATGCAAGCCATCCCGGTCATCTGGACGATAGTAAACGGCTCTTGAAACAGGAATATGCCAATCAATGCTGCGACTACCGGTTCAACTGTTGTCAGGATGGAGGCAAATGATGCTTCGGTAAGATTAAGCCCGTATGTATAAATGATATAAGCAAAGGCTGTAGGCAGAAATCCTAATCCAACTGCATAAAACAGGACAAGCGGATCCATCAGCAAATGCATTTTTTCCTCATATGGGAAAAATGGCAGTAGAAATAATGCAGCGACGACAAATGTGAATAGTGTGACGGAAAGACTGGTATATTTCTTCAAGGCGAATTTGCTGAAAATACTATATAACGCATACCCAAAACCTGAACCAAGTCCGAAAAGCACACTGCTGAGCTCGAACGTGCTAAGATTAAGCGGCACCAAGCCGACGACCAGTGCAACACCAGCAAGTGTAACGATAAGCGCTACGATTTTCGGCTTTGTCAGTGATTCCTTAAACAGCAGAAATGACAATATGGTAACAAAAGCAGGACCTGTATAAAGCAACGCGGTCGCTGTCGGTATAGTTGACATATCGATAGCTGTAAATAGGCAGAAGTTAAAGAAAACAATGCTGAAGATGCCTGTTCCGATAAAAAAGCCAATATCACGAAAAGAAGTGAGTTTCAGTTTTTTCGGTGCCGTCATGGCTAAGTAAATGATTAAAAGAAAAGCAGCCGAAGATACACGTAATGTCACTACTTCCATCGGCGTAAAACCATAGGAATATAGGTTTTTCACATACCAGCCAATGGTCCCCCATAATGAGGCGCCCAAAAGAATATAGATGAATGCTTTATTCAATGCCACAATCCCCCTTTTCATCTTACTGTTATTATAGCAGGCTTAATCAAGTATATTGCAGAACTAATTCGTTCATATTGGTAATAAGTGACTGGAAAGGGGTTGAGCTTATTGCCAGAACTAATTACTTTCTGGAGGGAAATCGACGCTGCTTATATGTATATAACCCTCGTAATTATAGTAGTTTATTTGCTTATTCGTCCTGTCGTCAATTGGGTTGTTTTAACAAGAACAACTAAATTATTGAATTACATCGTTAGCAGCCTGCTCATTCTCGTATTATTTCTATCCGGGATTGTGCTGACAACTATTTTTGATAGGGTGCTTCTGGCGACGGTCATGCATTGCCTTGCTTTGTTTGGTTTCTTTCTGACTGTTATTCACATTGGTCAGCAATTCTTCCGGAAAAAAAGGAAGCGCGTCTGAAACGTTCAGGCGCGCTTGCGGTTAGAAACGTGTTCGGGAACTCCGTCGTGTTTTACTGGGTGGCCAATCAATTCTTCCAAGCGATGATGGGGTGAAACAAGCAGATTTATAGTTTTTTGATCTAGCATTTTTTCCCATTACACTGTGCTGTTTTGGCGGTTTCCAGTCAATATGACGATAGATGATTTTTTTCGCTTGTGATAGTGACATTCTTGCTGGGGGGTTCCGGTAGTGTTTGTCCAACTCACCCAAATGCTTCAGTTCTTTAAAATCTTCCTTTGTCGGAGGGATATGAAAGAAATAATCCCCAACCTTCACCAGAAGTGTCGAGTGCTGATTGCTGAATTTAGGGTGGTTTGAGAAGTGCAGGCCTATTTTCTCGGCACGTTTCTCTTTCAAAAGCAAGTTAATGGATTCTTTTTTGATATAATAAAGATGCTTGGGTTCTGGAGCTGTCTTGGCGTGGCGATTGATTGTGAACAATGCCCGGGCAAGTTCATTAAGCGGAATGTGCGTTTTCTGATTCATTTGTGTTTACCTCCTTTCCATCTACTAAGATTTACCTACACTTACTATTAGCCTACCGCATAGCTTGTCTTATTTCAATATACAAACACTGTCTAAGCAGAATAATTTTCTTTTCAACAATGAAAACGTCCAACTAAGCTCTGGGAGGGGAGAATGTATCTGGTGCCACCTGTCAGGATTTTAATTGAAACAGATGAATCTCAGGTTTGCATAGAAAACGGTATGGCAAGCGCGTGGTGCCGATTCCACGGTTCACATACAACGTCAAATTGCTTGTTTCGAATGTATGTTCACCCTGCACATACTTTTGTGCATAAAGTGGTGTATACAAGTGACCGACGAATGGCAGCCGGACTTGTCCACCGTGACTATGTCCAGAAAGCTGTACATCCACTGGGAATTGGACAGTTTCATCAGCATAATCCGGTTCATGTGCAAGCAGGATGGTGAAGGTGTCAGGGTCTGCATTAGTCAAGGCCTTTTCTAGGTCGGGTGAGCCAAGCATGACATCGTCAATACCTGCTACTACAAACTGCCGGTTATTGCGTTCAATGGTGGTATGTGTGTTTTTTAGCAGGTGGAAATCCGCTTTGTCCATCACCTTTTTTACAATGTCCGTACCATAGCCTCCGTGATCGTGATTACCATATATCCAGTATTTTCCGTTATTGGCTTGAAGCTTTTTCAGCAGCTGGGTTAGTTCGCCGCTCCAGTGATAGGTATCCGGCTTATCGACAAGATCCCCGGTGAATACAATTAAATCGGGCTTTAAGCTATTGATTTCATCTACTAATTCCGAAAATTGTTTGAGCGAATAATGAAACCCTATGTGCGTATCTGAAAATTGGACGATGGTAAAGTCATCAAAGGCGGCGGAAAGTTTAGTTGATGATAGTTCCTGCTGATGGATGGAAAGCATTCGAGGCTCAACATCACGTGCATAATAATAGCCTCCACCGCCTAACCCGACAAGCGCAGTCAAACTCCCAATTGTTCGTTTTAAAAATGTGCGTCTGTTCATCTATATCTGCCTCTTTAAGGGAACATTTTGCTGTTAGCTAATATAATCATAACCTATTTTGCATATACAGGAAATATGCCGCGGTGAAAAGTATGTGTCAATCTTTTCTCGATGTGGTTGTCACACCAATATATTTGGCACTCTATTTTTGTACACGTTTTCCGGCTACCGCGCTGTCGCTTGGTGGCCTGCATGTTTTCGTCACGTTCCAAAACCCGGAACCTGACAAAAACATGCAGGGTATTACCTAAAACTCTTCATCAAGTTTCCTATCGCTGATGAATGGGCTGTATATAAACTGATGGAACCTTCTTTTGCGCCAATCGATGGGCGTGTTGGCTGATTCAAATACTCCGTCATGCGAACGGTCTTTTCAACGTCTCGCTGCTTGCGTGCGCTTCGTTTTTGGGATGTGAGATAAACATCCCGCAACGTGTTATTGAGGATACCCTGTTTTACTTTCACCATAGCTTCACTGCCTTCTACGCTCCAATGCATCCCCCGTCTTTTCATCCGGAAAGAAACGCGACGCTGATTGGATTCCATAGCCCCTAAGCCTCGTGCGTCTTCTGGCGGGTCTTCCACTTTCTCACGCCAGTCAAAAATACGATCCCAATTGTGCTGAATGTAAGTTCGAAAACCGTTTACCTTTTCTACCTGTTTTGCGTTTTCCAGGGTACTTTCGTATGTATCCAGCCAAAGTATGAACTGTTGCCAATCGTGTTGTTTTAACGCTTTTCTTATCCCGTCCTTAAATTCACTCTTTTCACCGCCTAATGCCCGATTTAACGCCTGAGCTACATGGTAAGCGTCAAGTTGATTCAACACGGGATAACGGGACTGGGAAAAGGCTTCCTGGAACCGTTCAGCTGTGTAGCCCTGCCCGCCATCACTATTTGTCACAACCTGCGTATTCTCCAGCGAATAACCATGGGCCGCATATGACTGCACCTCTTTCCAAAAGTCATCAGTCGGCTTCGTTGTCATGATTACGTGTTGATTGCTGAGTGAGACCCGTTTGCCATTTTTGACCCAGCCTTCATGCATAATCGCATGCCGGACCTCATGGCTTTTCTTTTTCTTTGTAGAACGGACAAAAACGCCATCTGCCTCTGTATATAAATAGTCAACTTCTTTTCCCTCCGGAAGGGACGCTGCTTCCTCCAGTTCAGCCGCCAGTTCCACATCAGCCTGGGACTGCGCATCTCCAACACGCTTCACGATACTCCCGACTGTTTGATGACTCATCGTTACGGGGGTCCATTCCTTCAAAGTTTGGACTGATGCACGATACGTGCTCTCACTAGCCAATTCAGCCACTTTTACCTCCGTCAGGGGACTGTATCGTTGACTTTTCCGAAGACCAGCCCACTCATCAAAGGGATAGTGAGAATCACCTTTCAGGTCATGCATTAATGTATGCCGAAAACGAACTGCCCCAAACGTGAATTGAACCGTTTTCCAATCTTCACGCTCGACAGTCCAGCCCAACTTCTGTTTCTCAGCTTTAATCACCTTATTAATCTGTGTGAACACTTCCCCCATCTGGGAAGCAAACACCTCATACATATAGAGTCGAATGCTTTCTTCCAAATCAACTAAGTTGTTTGTTTCCTTTATTAATGCGTATAATCTTGATATAATAGTTTCCATGAGAAGGCCTCTTTCGAAATGTATTTGCCCGTCAAAGCATACATTTATGATAGAGTGCCTTCTCTTTTTTGACTAGAAAATTGCCTCAGGTGGCCCCGAGAATTATTTTACACATATCGGTGAAAAATAGTTGTTTGTTAATAAATAAGTTATGAGGACATACGAAGACACCAGCAGTTGTTACTGGTGCTATAGTGTCCATATTCATTTTGTCAGACAACATAATAAAAAATGCAAAGAAAATGAAACATAGACCCCGCCAGTACAAATATATGCCAGATGACATGATGGTAACAAAATCCTCGCCACAAGTAAAAAACAGTACCGATCGAATAGAAAAGCCCACCTATGATTAAAAGTAAAATCCCATTCTCATGCATAGTTGATAATAGTGGTTTCCATACAAATAGAATGAGCCATCCCATCAATAGATAACAGAATGTTGACAATACAAGAAAACGGTCAATGAAAAAAATTTTAAATATAATGCCTACTAGGGCAATTCCCCATACGATTGCAAGCATTTTCCAACCAAGTTCACCGCGTAATTGTAATACTAAAAAAGGGGTATAGGTTCCGGCGATGAATAGATAAATGGAGGAGTGATCAGCAATGACAAAGATTTCTTTCCATCGTCCGTTAGGCAAACTGTGTACAATGGTGGAACACAAGTACATCACAAACATGGTGGTGCCAAAAATGAAGGCTGATATAAGTTGTGTCATGTTTCCGGCCCATGTAGAAGCGGTAAGCAGGATGAGAGCACCAATGCTTAATAATGCACCAATGCCATGAGTTATGGCATGTATAACCTCTTCTTTCTTTGTGTATTTGTGTATTTGCATGTTTATGCCTCTTTTTCTTATGTTATATCGATAGTATACGCAAAGCCAACCCATTCTGTGCGGGAGCGGTCTTGAGCTAGGATGTGAATTTTTTTGTAATGCTATTCGGCGGGAAAAGATGTTTCTATGGTGTTCATATGGTAAACTGTACTATAGATGATGAACCAACTCCTTTCTGCAGCGTAAAATAATAACAAACCACTTTTTTAAAAAGATAAGAAAATAAAAATTGGCGATATGATTTTTACTTGCAAGATTAGCCACGTACGGATCCGACGTACAGGACGTTGCAGGCGCCCGGACAGAATGTCGCGTTGGGCATTTGCGCCTTTGTTTAGTTCTTCATGCATGTTTAGTATTTGAAAGGAGCGTTTTTAATGAGTGCAACCCAAGATAAGAAGTTAGCCGATATTGTTATTGATGATTTGATGATTTCATCGGAAAAAGTCGCCCATGTGCAGGTTAATAACCCATTGGAGCATGCATTGCTGATTCTTGTGAAATCAGGATATTCAGCTGTGCCAGTTTTGGATTCATCTTATAAACTTGTCGGAACAATAGGAAAAACACGCATTTTAAATGCAGTACTGGGACTGGAGCGGTTTGAAACAGAAAAATTGTCGGAGATGCGCGTGCAAGAAGCGATGAACACCGATATTCCACGTTTGTCAAGGACAGATTCATTCATGGATGGTTTGAAAGCGGTCATTAATTATCCATTTGTCTGTGTAGCCGATGAAGAGAATCATTTTGATGGGATACTAACAAGACGTGTCATTCTGAAACAATTGAAACGGGACTTTTATACATTTAAAAGTAATGAGTAATGATTCCATATTCCGGCGATTGCAAAGGCATCTATTCCAGATTACCTTTCATGAGAGCTGCTTGTTGCGAGCGCCGGATGTGTTTGCCAAAGTAAAGCTAACACTATACATATTGTTTGCCAATACCAGTGAATTGTTTCTTGATTTCAAAGGGCAGGGTGGTCATGCTGCATATCCGCATCTAACAAAGGATATGGGTGTGGCGGCATGCAGTTTTGTTGAGAAAACTCAGGAGGTTATTTCCAGGAAGGTAGATCCGCTGGAAAGTGCTGTACTGACAATTGGTAAAATCGAAAGCGGGTTTGTGCAAAATGCAATTGCAGAAACTGCCCGACTGGAAGGAACCATCCGCACGCTTGATGCCTCGTCCATCGATGTTATCAAACAAAAACTGGAAACGGTCATCCGCGGTTTTGAAATAGCCCACGACTGTTTCATTGAGGTTGATTACGGCGCAAATTACTATCAAGTGACGAATGATAAGCGATACGTCGATTTATTTGCTGATGTGATGAGCAACTCCGGTATCGATTATAAGGAAGCAGCACCAGCAATGACAGGTTAAGATTTCGGCTACATGCTTAAAGAGATTCCCGGGTTCATGGTCTGGCTTGGGGTAGATTCGGCATCCGGCTTGCACAGTGCACAGCTGAAGCCTAATGAATCTGCACTTGAAACGGGTGTCCATGCTGCAACAGCTATGATAAATGCTATTTCTGAACAATAATACATCTGTATACTTTCGCCACAAAGGATAAAACTAGGTATGAACATGTTGACTGAACTGGAGGAGGTATACACGATGGCACGAATAGGTGTGGAAGAAACACTTACAGACGTTAAAGAAGCGTTAGCAGAAATGGGGCATGATGTCGTCGATCTACATTCAGAAGATGACACCGGGTACTGTGATTGCTGTGTCATTTCTGGACAGGATAAAGATGTGATGGGGATGTCAACAGCAAGTATAGCAGGCCCCGTCGTTAATGCAGATGGTCAGAATGCCGAAGAAGTATGCCAAATGGTGAGCGACCGACTGAAAACAAATCAATAGAAAAAATAAGCTTCGGTTCAACTGCAATATTGCATAACCGAAGCTTATTTTATTTGTTAGGAATTTATAAATTTGGGTTGCTGAGGACAATCGAGGTACCAAATCAGCCACGTCCAGCAAGACGCACAGGACGTTTCGGTTTGAGCCTGTAAAGGTCTTTCTAATTGCTTTTTTGTATAACAACATGATGCGGGTAGGGAATGGTAATCCCTTCCTGGTCAAAGGCTTCCTTAATGGCTTTCCGCAAGGCACGTTCGCATTCCCACTGCAAACCGTTTTCCGTTTGTCCGACAACACGTAGAATGACTTCAGATGATCCGATGCTTTGTACTCCAATGACATTTGGACCATCCTTGAAACGTTCATCTTCCTGAAATGCAGCGCATACACGCTCGAGCACGGAAATGGCTTCATCCATATTGTCATGGTAACTGATCCGCATATCCACAAGCGCTCGCATATTGCCTCTTGAATGATTGGCCACTCCTTCTATATGGCGATTTGGCACATAATTTAACGTACCGTTGAAACTGCGTATTTTCGTCGTACGCAACCCTACTTCTTCTACTATTCCATCATAACCGGCAGTGGTTATGTAATCATCAATTTCCAACTGATGCTCCAGTAATATGAAAAATCCTGTCACGATATCACTGACAAGTCCCTGTGCTCCAAAACCAATGGCAAGCCCGATAATACCTGCTCCAGCAAGTAAAGGACCAATCGGAATATTCAAGACTGCAAAAAGCATGATAATAAATAAGAAGCCTGCCGCATAAGAGAATACATTCACCAATAACTTTTCCAGTGTTTTAATCCGGGTTGGTGACGCTTTCTGACTTGAACCAGCCCGCTGGATAGATTTCACGATAACTTTTTTCCCAATTGGTATGAAAAGGATAAATAAAAAAATCAGCAGTCCGACTCTTAAGGCAAAACTTATAATGGCTGCCAGATTGAACTGGATTCCCAAAAGTTCCATGTACAACTTCCTCTCTACAACAATTTTACATACAATCACTATATACCTTGTATCGTTTGATTTAAAACGTCCGACTCGGGCGAAGGTGTTTTAACCATAGTGATACAAGCATTTGATTTGTGTCTTAGTCGTCGGAAAAGCCACCGACAGACGGAATAAATTAATAGGGAATTCTTTGTCGGACAGGAGGAAATAAAATGAAATTACGTGATCAGATGCCTGAGCTTAAAGGCGCAACAAAATGGTTAAACAGTAAACCAATATCAAAAAAAAAGCTAATCGGAAAGAAGCCAACGTTCATTCATTTTTGGTCAATTAGCTGCAGCATGTGCAAAAAAATGATGCCGAAAGTGAATGAACTTTGTGCTGAATACAAACAAGATGTAAACGTGATATCTGTCCACATGCCGCTTTCTGAGAAAGATAAGGATCTAGAAGCGGTGAAACGGACAGCAGCAGAACACAACATAACCCAGCCGATTTTTATAGACGATCAGCACATACTGACTGATGCATTTGAAAATGAGTATGTGCCGGCATACTATGTGTTTGATGCAAGCGGTAAATTGAGGTATCGCCAAGCTGGGCGGACAGGAATAAAAATGCTTCAGAAACGTATTAACCGGATTTTAAACGAATAGTGAGTGAAAAAACATCTGCCAGTTCTTGGCGGATGTTTTTTCATGAATGATATTCCAAAAATTTATAAAAGTTTTTAAAATTTGCTCAAAGGGTATAGAATTTTACTTCGGAACCCGTTATATTAGATATGATGAAATGACATGAGGGAGGGAACACATTGCAGACGTTTAAAAAACTGAAGCAATTCTATTGGCCACATAAGAGATTTTTGATTTTCTCAGTGATTGCTTTATGTTTTGTGGTAACGATTACCGTCGTTTATCCGATTGTTTTGCAATTGACGATTGATGAGGTTGTACTAAAGAATCGGTATTATTTAATCCCCCTTATTGCGGGTGGTTTCTTTGGACTTATGCTCATAAAAGCGATAGCTACTTTCTTACATCAGTATATGGGAGATTTATTCGGAATCACTTCTGTTTACAAGGTACGGGAAAAGCTTTACGACAAATTACAGGTATTATCGTTCAAGTACTATGACAATGCCAGAACTGGTGACATCATGTCTCGGCTGACAACTGATGTGGAAATGTTCCGCAACTTTTTGTCATTTGGCTTTTCTGAACTAATTCGTATTGCATTGCTAATTGTGATCAGTCTGGGAGTTATGTTTTTCTATTCCATTCCTTTGGCACTCATTACGATGGCGTCAATGCCGTTTTTGGCAGTCGTTGCCTTTATGTTTGAAAAACGTGCTCATCCAGCCTTCAGAGGGATACGGAAATCATTCGGGCGGCTGAATACAAGGGTGCAGGAGAATATTAGCGGGATGAACACCGTTAAGTCGCTGTCTTGAGAAGACTTTGAAATTGGCAGGTTTTCTGACAATAACGACAACTACCGCCAGAATTATTTATACACTGCCGGCATCTGGTCGAAATACTTTCCGGTTATGGAGCTCATCGGAAATGCTTGTGCAGTGCTGTTACTAGCTTATGGTGGTTACCTTGTCATTAACGGTAATCTTCATCTCGGTGAACTTGTGGCTTTTTTCAGCCTCGTCTGGTATATCATGGATCCGCTTATGGAACTTGGCTTCGTCATTAATCAGTTCTCCCAGGCGAAAGCTTCCGGTGAACGTTTACTGGAGATTCTGGAGGCTAGGGAAGATATTACGGAGAAAGCTGATGCGATTGATATACCGATTAGTGGGCATGTCACATTTCGGGATGTAACACTGACATATATAAAAGAGGATGATACAGCGCTATCTGACATAACATTTGATGCGCCTCCTGGAAAAATCATCGGCCTGATTGGATCAACCGGGGCCGGCAAGACGAGTATCACCCAGCTAATTCCCCGCTTTTATGAGCCGGAAAAAGGGGAAGTGCTTCTGGATGGGAGACCTGTTAGTGATTATACGCTGAAAACATTGCGGAGGCATATTGGATTTGTACTACAGGAATCATTTTTGTTTTCCACAACCATCAGGGAAAATATTCGATATGGCAATATGGATATGCCTGAGGAACAGATCATTGATGCAGCTAAACGTGCACAGGCGCATGACTTTATCATGGAAATGCCTGACGGATATGATACGTTGCTCGGCGAACGCGGTATGGGGTTATCCGGCGGGCAAAAGCAGCGGATCGCGATCGCCCGGGCTATCTGCATTAATCCAAGCGTTCTTGTTCTTGATGATGCAACGTCCGCTGTTGATATGGAAACGGAATTTAAAATACAACAAGCATTAAAGGAAGTGATGAAAGGAAGAACAACCTTTATCATTGCGCATCGGATTTCTTCGTTAAAACATGCCGATGAAATCATTGTCCTTGAGGATGGACAGATTGCTGAACGCGGTAAACACGAGCAATTAGTGCGAAATAATGGTCCATACGAACGGATTTACAATATTCAGTATCAGGATCGTGAGCAAATTATGCATACTGCAACCTAAGGGGGATCTATGATGGCAGTAACAAATGAAGCGTCAAAAGAAAACCGTCAATTGAACAGGTTTCACTACACCATTGACCATGCAGTAGAAAAACCGTTTAATTGGAAGCAGATGTTGCGGCTGCTCAGTTATTTAAAACCTTATGCAACAACCTATTTGCCCGGTGCCATTGCAGCTATGATTATCTCAACAGCAGTCAGACTGATTGTACCGATTCTGATTGGTAAAGTTGCCATAGATATGGTGATTGCCAATAAAAACATGAACATGCTAGTTTATCTTGTCATAGGTACTGGCCTTCTATATTTGCTTAGCTATGTAGGCAATGTATTTCGAATTAAGTGGGTCAATATACTTGGGCAAAATGTTATTTATGATCTGCGGCAGCACCTATTTTCCCATGTTCAACGGCTGTCACACCGATTTTTTGATTCGCGTTCAGGCGGGTCGATTATCGTCCGAATCATGAATGATACAAATGCATTGCAGGAACTGTTCACAAACGGTATCATCAATCTTTTAATGGATATCGTGATGCTGTTGGGCATGATCGCTATTCTGTTTTCGCTGAGTCCAAAACTGGCACTTGCCATACTGGTCATTTTGCCGATTATGTTCTATATTTCAACAAAACTGCGGCGTAACATCAGGCGTTCGTGGCAGCAAGTGCGCATTCAGCAGTCACGGTTAAATTCGCATTTGAACGAAAGTATCCAAGGCGTTCGTATTACCCAGTCGTTTTCCCAGGAAACAGAAAACGCAGCATACTTTGATGGGGTGAATACAGATAACTTTTCCAGCTGGCGCACAGCTACCAAGAAAAGCGCCATGTTCCGGCCGTTTGTCGAAATGAGCAATGCCATCGGAACAATTATTCTTATTTCCTATGGAGTGTATCTTATTTTGCTTGGTGAAACAAACGGCGGCATTACAACCGGTACGTTTGTGTCATTTGGCTTTTACACTGGGATGTTCTGGGAACCGATTTCCCGGCTGGGTCAGATGTATAATCAGCTGCTAATGGCGATGTCGGCATCTGAGCGTATTTTTGAATTTCTTGATGAAAAACCGAATGTAGTGGATAAACCGGATGGCGTAGATTTACCTGATATGAAGGGACATATTGAATTTGATCGGGTTAAGTTTGCGTATGACGAAGAACGGGTTGCGCTGCACGACGTATCGCTGGAAATGAAAGCGGGGCAAACCGTTGCATTGGTAGGACACACAGGCAGCGGGAAATCAACAATCGCCAATCTGATCAGCCGTTTTTATGATCCGACAGAAGGTACTGTCAAGATTGATGGATTTGATTTGCGTGATGTCAAGCTCAATCAGCTTCGTCAGCAAATCAGTGTCGTATTGCAGGATACGTTTATATTTTCAGGTACCATTATGGAGAACATCCGGTTTGGGCGTCCGGATGCAACTGACGAAGAAGTAATCGAGGCATCAAAAGTGGTCGGTGCTGATGAGTTCATCAAGCGTCTTGCGAACGGGTATGAAACAGAGGTGGAAGAACGAGGCAACATACTATCAGCAGGTGAACGCCAGCTGCTATCCTTTGCCAGGGCGTTGCTGGCCAATCCGCGCATATTAATTCTGGATGAGGCAACCGCAAGCATTGATACGGAAACAGAAGTGAAAATCCAGCATGCACTGGAGCGTTTGTTGAAAGGTCGAACAGCGATCATCATAGCTCATCGTCTTTCCACCATTAGGGAGTCTGACAATATATTCGTTCTGGAAAACGGAAAAATACTTGAGAGCGGTAACCATGATGAGCTTATGCAGCAACAGGGGGAATACTTTGAGCTTGTTAAATCTCAATTTGAAATGTTTGATGCCATATGATTATTTAAAAGACATTTGTTGCTCCTGTAGCTGCTCCAGTTGAACGGATGCCTGATGTTCTTGCACAATTAACTTCTTATGTCATTTTTTGTGTGATGTGATAGACTATGAGGGAGCACATTGGATGATGGGGGTCAGTGGAATGAAACGAGATTATGCAGTAATCGGACTAGGCCGTTTCGGCGGCAGCATTTGCGAAGAACTGAACCAGGAAGGAATGCAGGTGCTGGCTATTGACAAAGATGAGGATAAGATAAACGAATTCAAAAATATTGCATCCCATGCAGTTATGGCTGATTCAACGGATGAAGCGACATTACGGGAATTAGGCATTAAAAATATCGATCATGTGATTGTGGCAATTGGTGACAACATTCAGGCTAGCATACTGACGACCGTTGTCCTGACTGACTTGAATATCAAAAAAATCACAGTAAAAGCACAAAATGACTATCATGAGAAAATATTAAACCGGATTGGCGCTCATCAGGTTGTCCACCCTGAACGGGATATGGGAAAACGGATTGCACGAAATATAATATCCAACAATATTCTGGATTATTTGGAGCTTTCAGATGACCACAGTATCGTTGAGGTGAAAGCCGGCGAGCGGATGCGCGGCAAGACGCTTGTGGATTTGGATATACGTGCGAATTACGGTTGTAACGTTGTAGCCATTAAACGTGAAAAGGAAATTAACGTATCCCCGGCAGCAGATGACATCCTAAAAGAGGGAGATATCCTAATTATTATTGGGTCAGATAAGGACATTTCCAGATTCGAAAAGCATCTTGTGATTGATTGACCATCTTTTGTTTGGAGTCGTTATGTTATTGTTGATACAGAAACCTGTAAGAAAAGAGCCGTGAGCATGCCATATGCTCACGGCTCTTTTGATGAAATTGTATCAGGATTCTGGAAAGAAGGGACGTTTAGGCGTTTTTTACCAGGGTAAGAAAGTATAAAGTGAAGCGATATAATTTTTAGTGGCAAAGTTAAGCCACGTCCGGCTCCAGCGCCCAGCGACTAGCGCGACTTCCTTCACCTCCGTACGATAAGTCAACATTGACTCCCTATGGTCGTCGTGTTTCCTTTATCTCCTGCGGCTAGTAGGGAAGATCGGCTAAACCCGCCGCGATGCGCGGCAACGCCAATCCACCTGCGACGCGCAGGCGCAATCCGTACGTCGCTACGACGCACAGGATGTGCTAGTGCAGGCGTTGTCACAGGACGTGACGGTTTTAGCCTGCTAGGGCGCTTGCGCCTTTGTTCTGTTTATACTTCCATAATGATCGGCAGCACCATTGGCCTCCGCTTTGTTTTTTCAAAGAGGAAAGGTGCGATGGTATTAGTTATTTCGTTTTTAATTTCGGACCATTGGCTTGTCCTGCGCTCCATCACCTTATCCAGATGTTTTGCTACAAGTTTTTGCGCTTCATTAATTAAGTCTTCTGATTCACGCATGTAAACGAAGCCGCGCGAAATAATATCAGGTCCGGATGCAATTTTAAATTCCTTCATATTAATGCTTACCACAATCATGACAAGACCTTCTTCGGATAGAATGCGGCGGTCACGTAACACAATGTTACCAATATCACCAATGCCGCTTCCATCGACATAAATGGAACCTGAAGGAATCTTTCCTGCAATCATGGCATTATCTTTTCCGAGTGCTAACACGTCACCGTTATCCATGACAAAGGAATTGTTAGGATTGATTCCACATGCCTCACCTAATTTAAGGTGTTCTTTCAGCATCCGATATTCACCATGGATTGGCATGAAGTATTTTGGCTGTATCAGTCGGAGCATCAACTTTTGCTCATCCTGGCTTCCATGTCCGGAAGTGTGAATATTACTGAGTTTGCCGTGAATAACATCTGCTCCCGCCCGGTAGAGTTTATTAATCGTCTTGCTTACACTGACCGTGTTGCCAGGGATTGGAGATGACGAGAACACGACCGTATCACCGGGGATTATTTGTATTTGCCGGTGAGTTCCATTAGCAATACGGGACAGTGCAGCCATTGGCTCGCCCTGTGAACCTGTACATAAAATGGTAACTTTATGGGCCGGTAAACGGTTGATTTGGTTCGGCTCGATAAATGTATCTTTCGGTGCTTGAATATAGTCTAGTTCCTGTCCGATACGGATGGCAGATTCCATGCTTCGTCCAAACACGGCAATTTTACGGTCATGTTTAACTGCTGCTTCCACTACCTGTTGCAGGCGATAGATGTTGGAAGCAAAGGTAGCAAAAATTAATCGCCCGTCAACCCTACTGAAAATATCATTAATGTTATCGCCAACGACCCGTTCGGACATGGTAAAGCCTGGAACCTCACTATTCGTACTGTCTGAAAGGAGGCATAACACACCTTCTTTGCCAATTTCGGCCATTTTGGCAATGTTTGCAGGTTCGCCAACGGGGGTGAAGTCAAATTTAAAATCACCGGTATGGACGACATTTCCTGGTGGTGTTTTTACGACGATACCGAATGAATCAGGAATACTGTGGGTCGTACGGAAAAAGGAAACAGATGTTTTACGGAATTTGATAACGTCTTCTTCCTGAATTGTATTCAATTTAGTGCTTCGCAACAAGCCATGTTCTTCCAGTTTGTTGCGTATTAATCCGATCGCAAGTTTGCCGGCGTAAATCGGCACATTTATTTCACGCAAGAGGTATGGGATGCCGCCGATATGGTCCTCATGCCCATGAGTTATGAATAATCCTTTAATTTTATCCTTATTTTGTATTAGGTAGGTGTAATCCGGAATGACATAGTCAATACCAAGTAATTCATCTTCGGGAAATTTAATTCCGGCATCCACCAAAATGATTTCATCCTGGAATTGGATGCCATATGTGTTTTTCCCGATTTCACCTAGTCCTCCCAAAGCAAATACCGCTGTCTGATCATTTTTGACAAACTTCATTTACTAGACAGTCTCCAGTTCAAAATGCTCGGATTGTTTTTCATAATTTAAATGTGCATCACTCAGCGGCTGGACAAATTCAATATTTATATCATAATTGCGATCGTACAGTTTATTGCGTACTTCTCTTTCGGATTCAGCTTCAACATATAAGCTTTGCGTGCGTTCACGTACAGGTATTTCATCAGGCAAATCCTGATAATACACTTTATAAATCATTGTTATCTCTCCTTTTTTCGTTTGTCAGTTAAAACGTAAATTCCGTATTCTGTTTCTTCGGCTAAACTAATTTCTTATTTACGCAGATGGATTCAGTAATCCAGCCGTGTAATCTTCTTCCAGTATCATCCTGTTATGGCTTTTTTACACAGAAGACCCGAATCGTCCGAGATTGACTTCGATATGGGTGGCACCTATAACCGATGAAGGTGCATGAAACTTCACATACGCTTTTTCTTTTTCTACTTAAGACAGTCCTTGTTAAATGTAGTAGGTACACGTCCTCTTCCCAGAAAATCTTTCAAGCGTTTTTTTAGCTTTTCTCTCAGGCGTTTCAACATGTGATACGCATCTCCTTTCCGAAGTTTAAGAAAAGCAATAAAAACGTTCTGCCGATCCAATCCCTCTTACCATACAGTATAATACGGTTTCAGTAATTTTGGAAATAAAAATACTGTATTTAGTTAAAAAAAGGTTATTTTCCGGAATTCGTACGTCTATTTTCTGCTGTTGGCTGGTATATTATTCAGTATAAAAAATAGGAATCCATGAACCATAGATTCCCGCAGATATCAGTCGATTGCTTTTGCGTTGTCTGGGATAGCAAAAGGATTTTCTTGATTAATGTGGTCGTAAAACATGACGCCATCAAGGTGATCGATTTCGTGCTGTACAACGATTGCGGCAAAGTCACGTAGACGCAACTTGATTTCGTTTCCCTCCATATCTAATGATTTAACAGTGACACGAGCATAGCGGGGAACATAACCTTCCACGTCCCGGTCGACTGAAAGACAGCCTTCCCCTGAAGCAAGATAAGCCTTTTCTACTGAGTGACTTACGATTTTAGGATTGACGAGTCCGTAGCTATACAGTTTGCCTCTTGGATCTTCAAAATGGACTGCACACAAGCGTTTGCTGATGCCAAGCTGTGGTGCTGCAAGCCCGACACCAGGCCTTAATTGGTACTTGTTTGCTAATTCCTCATTCTGACTGTTTTTAAGAAAAGTTAGCATATCTTCTAACAATTGCCTATCCTCGTCGGAGGGAGGAACAGGCACCTCTTGTGTTTTTGCACGTAATGATGGATGGCCCTCACGTACAATGTTCTCCATTGTGATCATGGTTCACACTCCCTAGTAGTCGAAATAGATTCATTCATCCGCACTTTTTGCCCTTGGATACATAGGGCTTGAGCAGACTTTAGTATGTGTGTAGGTAATCGTATTTTAACATAATTTGTTTACCTGTATCATAAAATTTGTTGTAGGATGTGTGTTTTTTGATTGATGAATTAGTTGATGCAAGTTAGGATGATTGCAAGCAGTGGGTTTATTGCTAAGGCAAAATTGGTAAACAGGATTTGGTAACTTAAATGTATGTTATACTAAAAAAAGCTTGCACCAGAAACGAAGGAGGCCTCATTAACGTGATATGGAAAAAGTCATTAATCATCATGGCTGTTACCTTGGTTGTAATCCTGTCAGCGTGCAGCGGCACATCAGCTTCTGAGCAGATTTACAATCACTTGGAAAAAGCAGTCGAACTTGAGGAGACATTCGAGAAACAGCAAAATCCAATCGTTGCGTTGGAACAGAAGGAACAGGAAATATACAATAAAATTATTGAACTGAGCATGGATGAATACGATAAGATGAAGGAGTTGTCAGAGGAGGCAATTGCCAACATTGAAAAAAGGGAAAAAAAGATTGGACTGGAAAAGGAAAGTATGCAGGCATCCAAAAAAGAGTTCATGAAAATGGAGGACGAGCTTGCCGACCTAGAGGATAAATCTGTCCGTAAAAAGGCTGACAAATTGAACACGGTCATGAGCGACCGCTATGATGCATATATGAAGCTGCATGAAGCATACTCCAAATCTTTGTCATTGGAAAAGGAATTATATACGATGCTCCAGGATAAGGAACTGGAACAGAAATCATTATCAAATCATATTGAAGAACTGAATAAAGCTTACGAAAAAGTCATTGAAACAAATGAAAAATTTAATGAGCTTACAAATAAGTATAACGAATTGAAGAAGGATTTTTATGAAGCGGCTGAGATCAACGTTAAGTACGAGGATACAAGGAATAAAAATGACAAGAAAGAAGAATCTGGGAAAAGTGAATCCGCTGAATAAAAGAACCGGGGACCGGAAACGGCCCGGTTCTTTCTTCGTTAACTACAAAAAGCGTCCAATTTTGAGCCAGTGCTGTTTAAACATTCCAATCCTTGGGAGAAGTGTGTAGTAATACAGTCGTCGTCCAGTATTATAACAGTTCCCTTCTAATGGGCGAAAAAGTCACGAAAACGGTATCATCCCCATGAAAAATGATAAAATAAAACAAAATGATTGACCAATCATCTTGAAATGAGCTAAACTTTAACATGGATTAAACATTGTACTAATTAATTTTGCCTTTTAAATGTAACAGTTTAATGAAACGCTGATAGGATGATTGGCAATGCCTGATAAAGGGAACAGTAATAAAGGCAAATGAGTACAGATTTACTCATATTTTGGGAAGGCTAGACAAGAATATAAAACAGGTGATTAGAAAGGAAGAGGTGAACAATTTTGAAACAAGTACTAGAAAATGTTGAAAATCAGTTCGAAATGTTCCAGGTTCTCGATGAAAATGGAGAAGTCGTGAACAAAGAATATGAGCCCGACCTGTCAGATGACAATTTAAAGGAACTTATGCGTCGTATGGTTTATACAAGGGTTCTTGATCAGCGGTCGATTGCGCTGAATCGTCAAGGGCGTTTAGGTTTTTATGCACCGACGGCAGGACAGGAAGCATCCCAGCTTGGAAGTCATTACGCCCTAGAGCAAGAAGACTTTTTACTGCCGGCATATCGTGACGTGCCACAGCTTATATGGCATGGCCTCCCGCTGTATCAGGCGTTCCTTTTCTCAAGAGGACACTTCCATGGTAATCAATTTCCGGAAGATGTTCATGGGCTTAGTCCACAAATTATTATCGGTGCACAATATACACAGACTGCCGGTGTTGCGCTAGGACTGAAAAAACGCGGCAAAAAGGCTGTTGCTGTAACCTATACCGGCGACGGTGGAACGTCTCAGGGTGATTTTTATGAAGGTGTAAACTTTGCAGGTGCTTATAATGCTCCGGCGCTTTTCTTCGTCCAGAATAATCAGTTCGCTATTTCGGTTCCGGTTGAAAAACAGACAAATGCCAAAACATTGGCACAAAAAGCTGTTGCTGCCGGTGTAGAAGGTTATCAAGTAGATGGTATGGACGTACTTGCTGTCTATGCTGTTACGAAAAAAGCCCGTGAAAGCGCGATTAATGGTGAAGGGCCGGCTTTAATAGAAACGCTGACGTATCGTTATGGTCCGCATACGATGGCAGGTGACGACCCGACACGCTATCGTACAGATGACCTTGATAACGAATGGGAGAAACGTGATCCATTAATCCGTTTCCGTAAATACCTGGAAGCAAAAAATCTATGGTCTGAAGAAGATGAAAACAAGGTTATCGAAGAAGCGAAAGAAGAAATTAAAGCAGCAATCAAAAAAGCGGATAACCATCCAAAACAGAAAGTGACTGACCTAATCGATATTATGCATGAAGAGCTTCCGGTCAACTTGCAGGAGCAAATGGAAGAATACAGGGAAAAGGAGTCGAAGTAAAATGGCGCAAAAAACAATGATTCAGGCAATTACAGATGCAATGCAACATGAGCTGAAAAATGATGATAATGTCCTCGTTTTCGGTGAGGACGTTGGTCAGAACGGTGGTGTGTTTCGTGCAACAGAAGGATTGCAGGATGAATTCGGGGAAGAACGTGTATTTGACACGCCACTTGCTGAGTCAGGCATTGGCGGGCTTGCATTAGGCCTAGCGCTGCAGGGTTTCCGTCCAGTGCCAGAGATTCAGTTTATCGGCTTTATTTATGAAGCGATGGACGCACTCAATGGCCAGATAGCACGTATGCGTTATCGCTCGGGTGACACGAAATCAGCTCCAATCACCGTACGTACGCCATTTGGAGGCGGCGTGCATACACCTGAGCTACACGCTGATTCACTGGAAGGCATGATTGCGCAACAGCCCGGCTTCAGGGTAGTGGTTCCTTCCACACCATATGATGCCAAAGGACTCTTAATTTCTTCCATTCGCAATAATGATCCGGTATTTTTCATGGAGCATATGAAACTTTACCGCTCCTTCCGTGACGAGGTTCCGGATGAAGCGTACACAGTGGAACTGGATAAAGCGGATATTAAACGCGAAGGTAAGGATGTCACTCTTATTGGTTATGGGGCAATGGTGCATACAGCATTGAAGGCTGCTGATGAACTTGAACAGGAAAATATTGATGCGGAAGTTATTGACCTGCGTACGTTATCACCAATTGATACCGAAACCATCGTTGAATCCGTGAAGAAAACGAACCGTGTTGTCGTGATCCAGGAAGCACAGCGTCAGGCAGGAATTGCTGCAAATGTTGTATCCGAAATTCAGGAACGTGCTATCCTGCATTTGGAAGCACCAATCATGCGCGTAACCGCACCTGATACCGTTTATCCATTCTCACAAGCAGAAGAGGTGTGGTTGCCAAACCATAAGGATGTCATCAATAAGGTGAACGAGGTTATTAATTTTTAATGAATAATTGGAGGTTGTCATAATGGCATATAATTTTAAACTCCCTGATATTGGGGAAGGCATTCATGAAGGTGAAATTGCCAAATGGTTCGTTAAAGAAGGGGATGAAGTCAAAGAAGACGACGTACTGTGTGAAGTGCAGAACGACAAAGCCGTTGTCGAGATTCCATCCCCAGTTGAAGGCACTGTCACAAAAGTCCATGTTGACGAAGGGGAAGTAGCTGTTGTCGGCAATACACTCATTACCTTTGACGCAGAAGGTTATGAGTCAGACGATGAAGAAGCCGAAGAAGATGTCCAGGACAAGGAAGAAGAATCCAGTACAACGGATGCCGAATCAGCGGAAAAAACTGATGAACAGGAAGAATCCGTTAAAACTGATGATAAAGGTGACAGCGAGAAGCGTGTAATCGCGATGCCATCTGTACGCAAATATGCACGTGAAAACGATGTGAACATCGGGGACGTGCAAGGCTCCGGAAAGAACGGCCGGATTTTGAAAGACGACATTGATCAGTACTTAAGCGGAGATCAAAAAGCAGAAGAACCTGCTGTTACAAAAGATGAGTCCGAACAGTCGGCTGCTGCAACCAAGGTTCCTGCGGGCGACTATCCAGAAACACGTGAAAAAATGTCTGGTATACGCAAATCCATCGCAAAAGCAATGGTCAATTCAAAAACAAAAGCACCGCATGTTACGCTTATGGATGAGGTTGATGTTCCGAACTCGTTGCGCATCGTAAGAAGTTTAAGTCTGTCGCAGCGGAACAGGATATTAAATTAACGTATCTACCTTATGTTGTTAAAGCACTAATTTCAGCGTCGAAAAATCATCCGATCCTTAACGCTTCCGTTGACGATGAGACAGATGAGATTATTCACAAGCATTATTACAACATTGGTATTGCGGCTGACACAGATAAAGGTTTATTAGTACCAGTTGTGAAAGATGCCGACAGAAAATCCATTTTCACCATTTCCAAAGAAATAAATGAATTGGCAGAAAAAGCTCGCAGTGGTAAACTAGCACCAGAAGAGATGAAAGGTGCATCCAATACAATTACCAACATCGGTTCTGCTGGCGGACAATGGTTCACTCCGGTTATCAATTATCCGGAAGCGATCATCCTTGGTATTGGACGTATCCAAGAAAAACCAATCGTTCGTGACGGTGAAATTGTAGCAGCTCCTGTACTAGCGGTGTCACTAAGCTTTGATCACCGAATTGTGGATGGAGCTACTGCACAGCTGGCCTTGAACCAGATTAAGCGTCTATTGAACGATCCACAACTAATCATGATGGAGGCGTAAACTATGGTAGTAGGAGATTTTCCAATTGAAACAGACACAATGGTTATTGGTGCAGGTCCCGGAGGCTATGTAGCAGCTATCCGGGCTGCCCAAACCGGACAAAAAGTAACGATTGTTGAAAAAGGTGACCTAGGAGGAGTTTGCCTTAACGTTGGTTGTATTCCCTCTAAAGCACTGATTGAAGCCGGGCATAAAGCTCACAGTGCACATGGAAGTGAAGAAATGGGAATTACCACTGAAAATGTATCGGTAGACTTTTCTAAAGTGCAAGAGTGGAAAGGACAAGTTGTCAACAAGCTGACATCCGGTGTGGAAAGCCTTCTAAAGGGGAACAAAGTGGATATTGTTAAAGGGGAAGTCTTTTTCGTAGACCAAAACACCTTAAGGGTGATGGATGAAAAGAACTCGCAAACGTATACGTTTAACAATTGCATTATTGCTACAGGCTCAACACCGATTGAAATTCCAAACTTCAAATATACTGATCGTGTCTTGGATTCCACAGGTGCGCTGAATCTTGATGAAATTCCAGAAAAAATGGTTGTTATCGGCGGTGGATATATTGGTATTGAGCTAGGAACGGCATATGCTAATTTAGGTACCGAAGTAACCATTCTTGAAGGAACAAAAGAAATTTTGGGTGGGTTTGAAAAGCAATTGACCCAGCCGGTTAAGAAAAGTCTTAAAAAGAAAAACGTTACGATTGTTACCGAGGCCATGGCAAAAGGCGTTGACGAATCTGACGATGGTGTAAAGGTTAGTTATGAAGTGAATGGTAAAGAAGAGACGATTGAAGCTGATTACGCTCTCGTTACTGTCGGTCGTCGGCCAAACACGGAAGAAATTGGCCTTGAGCAAGTAGGCATTGAAGTGGATGACAAAGGACTTGTAAAAATTGATAATCAGTGCCGTACAAACAAGGAAAATATTTATGCAATTGGTGATATCGTGCAAGGACCGCCGCTTGCTCATAAAGCATCTTATGAAGGAAAAGTGGCCGCTGAAGCAATTAGTGGGGAAAAAACAATAATTGATTATCTCGCTATTCCTGCTGTAGTTTTTGCCGATCCGGAAGTTGCCGGTGTTGGCTACACAGAACAGGAAGCTAAGGATGCAGGCTATGATGTGAAAGCGTCTAAGTTCCCGTTTGGAGCTAATGGTCGTGCCTTGTCACTGGATAGCACAGATGGTTTCCTAAAACTTGTTACACGAAAAGATGATGGTTTGGTCATTGGTGCGCAAGTTGTTGGTCCAAACGCTAGTGATGTAATTGCAGAACTAGGGCTAGCAATTGAGGCAGGGATGACTGCTGAAGATATTGCACTCACCATTCATGCTCATCCAACATTGGGCGAAGTGACAATGGAAGCTGCCGATGTTGCTTTGGGTACACCTATCCATACGATGTAAAGCAAACGAGGAATTAAAAATGAGCCATGTCCATAACAGCTTGGACAATGGCTCGTTTTTTAGTTTGAACTTATTAAACAACAAGCTCCAGATAAATGCAATCCCGGAAAGACTGGAAAGAATATAACTTCCAGCCTATTCGGCCTTCATAAAAAAGCTGTCCGGAATGGGGAATCCATTTCTGGACAGCTTTTTGTATCAATATTCACTTTCATTATCAGCGTCAGGTAGTGTTTTCTGAAATCCTTTGCGCATTTTTCTCAGTTTTCTGCGTTGCTTCTCCCGGAACTCCGGATCGTGTTCGCGCTGTTTCCTTTCCATTTGCAAAATGTAATGTTCGCTGTTCAATGCTTTAAAGAGCGAAATACACATGAAAATCATCAAAATCGCAAACGGGAATGCAGCAATCAGCATGGCCATCTGAAGTGCTGACAGCCCGCCTGACCACAACAGAACCGCGGCAGTTGATGCAAGGATAATTCCCCACACAACTTTAACGCCCGTACTCGGATTTAATTTGCCACCTGTCGTCAGCATGCCAAGCACAAATGTACCAGAATCGGCTGAGGTAACAAAGAAAGAAGTAATCAAGAGTACTGCAATACCGATAACAACAGTTGCCGCAGGTGTTGACTCAAGAAATGCGAATAGAGCTACTTCATTTCCCATTTCGTTCATCAGCTGATGGATCATGCCACCTTCAGCTGAGTCCATTTCAAATCCGGCAATGCCAAAAACAGAAAACCAAAAAGCACTGAATATAACCGGAATGGCAGTTACCCCAAGAACAAATTCACGAATAGTCCTTCCTCTGGAGACTCGGGCAATAAAGGTTCCAACAAATGGTGACCAGCCAATCCACCAAGCCCAGTAAAAGAGCGTCCATGAATTAAGAAACTCTCGGTCCCCTGTAAATGCATTCATGCTGAATGTCATCGTTGGGAGGTTTTGTAAATAATTACCCATTGTTGTTGTAAATGACTCGATCATCCTTACTGAAGATCCAAGAACAAACACAAAGAGCATCAGTGCGACGGCAAGAACAATATTCGTCCAGCTCAGATAGCGAATACCTCGGTTAATGCCAGTCGTTGCGGAAAGCATGAATAATATGGTGATTACTAAAATGACAATTAGATTCGTAGTCAGTGTATTTGGAATTCCTTCAAAGGTGTAGCTTAAACCGGCTGTAATCTGTGTTGCGCCAAGTCCAAGCGAAGTTGCAATACCAAATACGGTGGCAAAAACGGCCAGTGTTTCAATAGCGATTCCTAAACTGCCTTTGGACCGATTGCCAATCAGTGGCGAAAAAGCAGAACTGATTAAAGCAGGCGCCCCATGACGGAACTTAAAATAAGCTAGTGTTAATGCCAGCACTGCATATGTAGCCCATGGATGGAACCCCCAGTGGAATAAGGTGTACTGCATGGACTCTTCTGCGGCAGCCACTGTTTCCGGATCAGCGGAAGGTGGTGAATAAAGATGTGTTATAGGTTCCGTCACACCGTAGAATACGAGGCCGACACCCATGCCGGCAGTGAATAAAAACGCAAACCAAGTAAAATAACCATACTCCGGATCATCATCAGGCTTTCCAAGCTTGATTTTTCCATATGGTCCGAAGATCAAATACAATGCAAGAATAACAAAACCTGTCGTAACCACTAAATAAAACCAACCAAATGTATGTGAAATAAAACTGTCAACTATGCCTAATACATATTCAACATTTGTTGGTAAAAAGACTCCCCATATAATAAATATAGATACCATTGCAAGAGATACCCAAAAAACGGCCGTCATTGTTTTTGATTTAATAGTAAGACCTCCCTGTTTTTTGAAAATTCGTAGTTTACCATGAAAAGGGCAACATTGGACAACAGAACCTTGTTCAAATTACGAAATTCGACATGCTTAATTTGAATCTGTAACGTTTCCCCTTAGAAGTTGTCGGGGGGTACCTTTATTCCCTTATATGCTCATGGTATTTTTTAATTTATTGCCCATCACTTGAAAACGCATTGTAAGGTTATCGTGTGTAACTTTTTTCATTTTACCTATTCCTTTCTATGTAGATTACGGTGAGGGCTAGCACAATTTAACATTTTGTCATAATTTGTCGTCTAATTCAATTGATAAGGTGCTAAAAATTATTATCCCACTAATTAAAAATATAATACTGCCTTAACTTCTAAAATGATGTATACCCAAATTTTATATAAATAAACAATGAATAATCAGCAGATAGTCAAACCACAGAATATACGATATAATGTATATAATTATTCTAAAAGTGTATTAGGGGGAGCAGCAGTTGAAATACGGCATATGGGTTTTATTTTTTGCACTTATGATACTTGGTGCGTGCACAGAAAATACGGACGGTACAGGAATAAATACTAGCTCTGATCATCATCAGGAACAGGAAAATGAACAAACGGGAAGTGATGGCCAAACAACAACAGACCAAAATAAAAATGAGCCGGAAAAAAATGAGCAAACTGATCAGCAGGAAGCCGATGCTCCTGCCGAACCGCAGTATAAGATTAATGCAGAAACATCTTCTGTGGTCCCGATAGACGATGCTAATGAGAAAGTGGTACTTCTAACATTTGATGATGCGCCTGACGAGTACGCGTTGGAAATGGCAAATACATTAAAGTCAATGGATGCAAATGCGATATTTTTCATTAATGGCCATTTTCTTGAATCAACAGAAGGCCAAAACATGCTGAAGAAAATTGATGACATGGGTTTTGTGATTGGTAATCATACCTACAATCACAGCTATCTACCTGATTTATCCAAACAAGAACAAAAAGACCAGATTGTCCGTTTGAACGATACCATTGAAGATATTATTGGTAAACGTCCGCAATTTTTTAGGCCGCCAAATGGGGCTAACACCGACTTCACTAAAAAATTAGCGGAGCAAGAGGGTATGGTTTCCATGAACTGGACATATGGATATGATTATTTTGAACCATACATGGATACGGAAAAAATAAAAGAAGCAATGATATCCGGTAAAGGTCCGGAAGTGGATGTTCCTTATAGCCTGCTTAAACCTGGGGCCAATTTGTTGATGCATGACCGTGAATGGACGGCTGCGGCGTTAGAAGAAATTGTTACGGGCCTTCGTGATAAAGGGTATAAAATAGTCGATCCAACTCGTATTCAAACAATAGAATAAACAAGTGTGAAAAAGCCAGCCGCATATGATGCGACTGGCTTTTTAACAAAAACATAAATTTTTAATATGATATACTAATACACGGTTGATTTTTTGATTGTGTCATACTATAATAAGAATATCACTTCAGTTAAAAAGGAGCTGGGATTAATGGGGACCATCATTTGCCAAGACTGTCAAGAGGTAATAGAGCACTTTGACGATGAGAAAGTATCGACACTATATGGAACATGCACGAACTGCTGTGATAATTAAATACGTTTTCACCCATAAAAAGCTGTATGTAAACATACAGCTTTTTTTTCGTCTGATTAGCCATTAACGGGTATGAAATGCTATGATGAAAGAAAAATGGGGTGTAACGTGTGAAATGGGAGACAGGGGTAACAAAACTGTTACATATTGATTATCCGATTATTCAGGGGGACTTGCTTACTTGGCATATGCCGACCTAGCTGCAGCTGTATCCAATGCCGGTGGGCTAGGGCAGATAACAGCTATGAGTTTGGATGGACCGGAAGCACTGCGTGAGGAAATCCGGAAAGTGAGAAAAATGACAGAGAAACCATTTGGTGTGAATTTTGCCATCGGGCAACACGGGAGACCTTTTAAACATATGGTGCAAGTGGCCATTGACGAACAAGTGCCAGCCATATCGGTAACAGGCGGAAACCCTAAACCTGTTCTTGATATGGTGCACGCACATCCAATTAAAAAACTGGTTCTCACGGCTGCACGCAGACAGGCTGAAAAGGCGGAAGAACTTGGTGCAGATGCTGTTATGGTTGTGGGGCAGGAAGGTGGTGGTCATCTCGGCCGAGGTGACACCGGTACGTTTGTGCTGACACCGCAAGTTGTTGATGCGGTATCAATTCCGGTCATTGCTTCAGGAGGCATTGTTGACGGACGCGGCATGATGGCAGCAATGGCACTCGGGGCTGAAGGGGTGGAAATGGGAACACGCTTCATCGCCGCAAAGGAATGTGTTGATGCTCATCCTGCTTATAAACAGGCGCTAATTGATGCGGATGAAGAGGCAACGGTCGTTATTAAACGATCACTGGGGACGCCTGCACGCGCGTTGAAAAATCCGTGGACAGAAGAGATACTGGAACTTGAAAAACAGAACGGTAATTATGAATCACTACGCGAGCATATAAGTGGGGAAGCGAACAAACGCTATATTTATGATGGCGATGACACGAAAGGATTTGGCTGGGCTGGTCAAGGTGCAGCACGGATCAAACACACATCGTCTGTTCGCGAGATTATTAATGTTATGATAGATGAAGCCGGCGCTATCCGTCGAAAATGGAGTAAATGAGGTGACACGCAAGTAATGAATTACCATTATCCACTCGATGATTCCTGGTCAAAACAGGAAGTGATTGATGTCGTTAACTTTTTTGCTCTTGTGGAGCAAGCGTATGAAAAACAGGTGCAGCGGGAGGACGTGCTTGCTGCCTATCATCGATTCAAGCGTATTGTTCCATCTAAAAGTGAGGAAAAAACATATTTCCGGGAATTTGAGCGGGCATCAGGCTATGCTTGTTTCCCGGTTGTGAAAAAGGCGAGAAACAGTGACGAGAAAAATATTCGTATGAAATAACGAAAAGACCTTTCATGATGAAGGGTCTTTTCGTTTTACTTTTTGAAAGATAAGAAACTCATTGATCCATTGAAATATTATACAGCGGTGTCAATGTGCTGAAAGTGGTTTGTGCTTCATGTAAAAAACGTTCCCGGTCTTGTAGGACAGGATCATCCGGGCGGAAATGCCTACCTATTAGAAATTCAGCTTTTTTGACATTCTGAAGCCGTGTTAATGCTTTCTCAAGGTCAATGGTCTCCAGACTTTCTGCTTCTTTTTTCGTATGATCGAGGGAAACCACATAGTGTGCTGGTAATGACGCACGGATGTCGGTAGTATGACTTAAAAAGGTCTTCGCGATATTTTCTTTTCCGGGGAGTTCATAAATATAGGCTAGCCACATAAACAAATGATCATCAAAAAGCCCAATCTGGAAATGGGGGTGTTTCTTGTACCCTCTTTTGTCGTGACAAAAGGCCATCCACGTATCGTTTGGCGGATTCTTTGTCCTTCTGGCATGTTTGGCAATATGTACATACATTTCTTTACCTGTCATGTCTGAGACAGGTCCTGCAAGCTCATCCCCAATCGTCTTGAATTTTGGTTGTATACGTTCTTTTAGCGCCTTCATACGTTCATCAAGGCCATCGATTGTAAAGACGTCAAAATCTGCTTTATTAAACCCTGTGAATTCCATCGTTTCATCCCCCTTGTTGTATTTATTTCTTTGTTTATAGTCATTATTATTCGCGAAAAAGCCCAAGCAGTCAAGCTGTGCATATATATGAACGTTTAATATCACAGTGACCGGGGAATTTTTAAATCAGGGAATATGTGAACAAATTGTTGAAGAATAGCATATATATAATTAAAGCCACCAGAAAGGTAGTGGGTGACGTGAAATACGTTGTGGAGAACTTGAGGAGGCAAGCCGATAAAAACAAACTGCCCGTTATCCGCATTGAAATCGATTATGAACTTATGACTTTATATGATGCTATACAGGCAAATGACCGCGTACAAATAATAAAATCGAAGGAAAGACTAAAAACCTTACGTTTGCAGCTTTTAGATTTGCAGGAATAAGATTGAGAAAAATGGCCCCATGAATCAACCTTGGGGTCATTTTCCATTACAAAGTAGCCGTTACTGTTCTCAAAGAACCCAACATGTGATTCTTGTCCATTATTTTGGTATGATTGTGGCAGATTGAAAAAATGGAGGCATACAAATGAATATGCAAGAACGTAACGCAATTTACCAATTGGCAAGAGAATGGGTACTGGAAGCGGGGCAAGCTATAAGGAAACGCATGAATACCCCGTTGACCATTGAAACAAAAGCTGACGCCAATGACCTAGTGACTACAATGGACAAGGATACGGAATATTTTTTCATGAATAATATAAAAAAGGTCTATCCGGATCATTTGATTATCGGTGAAGAAGGTTATGGCGATGATGTGACATCCCTTGATGGAACCGTCTGGATTATTGATCCGATTGACGGGACGATGAATTTTGTCCATCAAAAGAGAAATTTCGCCATTTCTGTAGGCATTTACCATGATGGCGTCGGAGAAATCGGTCTGATTTATGATGTTATGGCCGATCATTTATATAGCGCGAAAAAAGGAGAAGGTGCGTTTAAAAACGACACACCATTAACACCGCTTCCTGATAGTAAAAGGTTTGATGAAACTATTTTGGGTGTGAATCACTTTTGGCTTTGTGAGAATCATCTCGTTAATGAAAAAAAGATGCAGGAACTAGTAAGGACGGTAAGAGGAACAAGAACATATGGGTCGGCAGCGCTCGAATTTGCCTATGTTGCAGAAGGAGTGATGGATGGATACATAACCATGGGGCTGTCTGCATGGGATATAGCAGCAGGAATTGTTATTGTCAATGAGGTGGGTGGTGTGACAACCACTTCATTTGGTGAACCAATCAACCTGTTACAGAGTGCTTCTGTATTAACCTGCAACCCGGTTATCCATGAAAGGATTGTTAATGGCTTTATGCTGAAGGGAAGAAAGTGACTTCAAGCGAGAAGTCACTTTCTTTTGCGTTTCAGGAATAGACCGAAACCCATGAATAAAAATCCGAGCAACAAGAACAAAAGTATGAGCCAAATACTCCGAAATGCGATGGATATGCCGACAAGAACGAACATGGATATGACGAGTGTCGCCAATAATAGCATTGGTATGTTAAGTTTTTGCATCTAACCACCTCGTTTTCTAGATAAGCCAAGAAAGTATAAAATGTAGCGATATAACTTTTACTTGCAAAGAAAGCCGCGCTCGGCTCCAACGTAAAAATGTACCAGTGCAGGTGCCCGCACAGGATGTCGCGTCTGTACCCTGCAAGGGCGCTTGCACCTTTGTTCACCATATCCATATGTAAAGCTGTCGATTTTTCTGGCATGCACGCACAAGATTTAGTATGATAGAAAAGTAGATTGATTGCAAGACTGGATGGAGGATTTAAATGGATAGCAATTACAGTTTTATTTTTGATTTAGTTATAAGTTATCGTGACAGCATAAACGTTTTTTGGACATTTTACATCATCAATTTGATTTTATCGGCAATTGCATACAAACTAGGCTTTGCTCGACGGCTGCCGATATTGAAATCAGTCTTGGTCTATATCATGCTTGCTTTTGGAATGCTCATATTAAACTTTTTCAGCTTAGTCGGTTACCCGGTGACGGACAGTTTGATTGCTATTTGCCTTGTTCTGGGGATTTACCGGTACCGTCTTCATTTGCAGCGGAAGTCAGAAAACAAGGAACCGGTTAAATAAAAAACTCCCAAATAAGGGGAGTTTTTTAAATAAGATCTTTCTTTTTCTTGTGTCCATTATATAGCTGGAATTTGCCTGTTGCATGACGTTTTTGGGTTTTGTCATAAATTCGCCCGTCACACTCATCACATAGATACATGCGAATTCTTCGGTTGCGCAGGCGTTTGGCCTGCAGCGAGTCATCTTTTATATCATGTATAGCATCACATAGTACACATTTTACTTTCATCATCTTCACCTCCGACGCACAGGACGTGCTAGTGCAGGCATTGTCACAGGACGTGACGAACTTAGCCTGCCGACGCACAGGACGTGCTAGTACAGCCGACCTTACTTTTTACTATAACATGACAAGTTATTGTATAAAAGAATATGTTTCAAATCAAACTAAACGGGAACAGAAAAGTAAGGAAATCATTTGTGAGGGGGGATTGGATGAAAAAAAGGTACATCGCCTCAGCGGCTGGTGTCATTGGTGCTGGTGTGACAGGCTATTTTCTGTTTAATCGTCGAAATGGTCATAATAACCCTGATTTCTCAAATGGTCAGTTTAATGAGACGCTTACAGATGCCGGTATACCTGACCAAGTCGAAGTAAATGATGCTGCACAGCTGGAAAACGCAAAAATGGTTTCTGAGGGCTCTCAGTTCGGCGTGCATTATTACAATGAGGTGACAAACGAGAATGAATAACAGTAAAAAGGTGCACTCCCGATTCCGGGAAGCGCACCTTTTTTTATTCTTTATTATGGTGGTTGGATTGTTCCTCTTCCACATCATCCAATTGTTTTTTGTCATCTTTCGGGATAGATTTTTTGTTTTGATCCCGTTCTTTGGGGCGGTCCTCATTGATTGGAAAATCAGGCATATATCTCCCTACAATCGCTGCTAATTCATCAATAAATCCCTGTACAGGATAGCCTTGTGAAATCTTATCACCCATCGATCGGATGCGTTCAACAACGTCCCCATCAGCAACAACGACGGCTGTCTTTCCATAGGGGTCCTTTTGTAGAGCTTCAAGCACAGCGTATTTGATGGAACCAACCCGGGATCGGTCTAAATCTTTGTCCACATCAATCCCAACGACGGCATATGGTCCTGCTACAACGGAAGTAGCGTCATGAACGTCAGGCACATTCCCGGCAATATTGGCTAAATGGGTGGCTATTTCATTATTGGACAGGTTTTGTTTTTCTTGTGGGTGTGAATCTTCTACTTGGATATAACGATTATTTTCTGTTTCCTCAGGCATTGATCGTTCTTCATCATTTTGTTGACAACCGAAAAGGACCACGGAAAGACTTAGTAGCGATAGTATTCCTGCGCGTGTTAGCATGTATACTCCTCCTTTATTCAAGCAGGGAATTACTGTTATTACTAGTTTGGTTCATCGCCGGTGAATTATACAAAAAGACTGACTGCAATCCATATGCAGCCAGTCTTTTACTCAGTTTATAATAATTTTTTTGACGCCTTTAATCGGATTGTCACGGTTGGAACCATCGCGATAGAGGAAGTGAACAGGACCGTCATCCTTCAACGGCTTGCCGTCCATTGCAAATAGCAGATAACATTCCTTAAGTGCCTGAAGTGAAACCTGTTGTTCATCGCCATTAGTTATCACAAGTGTTGCATCAGTTGCATTTTCGTTTATTTCAGCATGGTTCAAAAATTCATTGATTGGCATGACATACGAGTTTTCAAGGATTTTTTTCCCTTCCATACGGGAGATGCTTTTGTTAACTGGCGGGTTGATTTTTTGTTGATACACTTCCTGATTAAATCGCCGGGATGCTTTTTCCAGTTCGTCTTCCTGGTCGTGATCCACTTTATTTTCTGTAAATGCTTCATCCAATAATATCTTCCGGTCATCAAAGATCCATACAGTCGGATCTAATGTAATCGTATATGTAACATTACCGGTAATGGGCACTATCATGTTTTAACCACCTTTTCCCTATGTATGTTTTCCGTACCAAGAATAGCAGACATTGGGGATTTTTTCATTAGAAAAAGGCTTTCATAGTGATTAAATTTTATTTGCATTTTTAAGGTACAAACGATAATATAAATAATAAGGAAGTCTTTTATGATGGAGGGATATAATTGATTCCAGAGGTGACGGAAACGCATCGTGAAAAAGCTTATGCCCTTCTAAAGGCGGATGCTGAAAAGATACACAAGCTTATTGAAGTACAAATAGAAAATCTGACAATGCCGCAATGTCCTCTTTACGAAGAGGTTCTTGATACACAAATGTTCGGTCTTTCAAGGGAAATCGATTTCGCTGTACGTTTGAATTTGATTAGCGAACATGAAGGTAAAGCGCTTCTTGAAAACTTGGAAAGGCAACTCAATAGATTACATGAAGCAGCACATAAATCTGTGTAGAACGGTGTCAGCACTGAAAACTTTGCCTGAATTGAATAGTGGCAAGGTTTTTTATTTTTATAGTGTAGTAGATTTAGGTAAAATATGATATACTATTTAAAATTTACCCTATGCTCTTTGGATTTTGATTTCATCCACCGTTCAAATACATATTCTGGGGAGACGTACGATGATAAGGAAGATTAAGGACTACGATTTCACGCTGATGATTACACCGGTGTTCTTGACGGCATTCGGGATTGTCATGATTTACAGTGCAAGTATGGTGTTGGCGGTGGTGGAAGGCTATGAAAGTTCGCATTATCTTGTGAAACAGATTCAGTGGTTTGTCTTGGCTATGGGGGCGTTTGCTATAACGAGCATATTCCCGTACAAAAATTATCAGAAGCTGATAAAATTGATTGTACTTGTGATTGTTATTTTGCTGGTAGGTGTGCTTTTGTTTGGGAGCACTATTAATAATGCCCGTTCATGGTTTAACTTTGGTCCGGTAAGCTTACAACCGGCAGAGTTTGCCAAGCTCGGTTTGATTATATATCTGGCATCTGTATATTCCAAGAAGCAATCCTATATTAATGAGTTTTACCGAGGAGTACTGCCGCCATTAGTTTTGACCGCTGTCATACTTGGGTTGATTGTATTACAACCAGATATCGGCACGGCGGCAATCATTTTTCTGATTGCCTGTTCTGTCATATTAAGTTCCGGGATCAACTTTAAGCATCTTTTATTGCTTGGCAGTCTTGGCGCCCTTCTTGTTCTGTTCACAATCCCAAGTATGATCACTGATGAACGGATTAGCAGGTTTGCCGGTGCTTATCAGCCATTTGAAGACCCAGCGGATGACGGTTACCACCTGATTCAATCCTACCTTGCCATCGGTGCGGGTGGCCTCAATGGTGAAGGGCTAGGTCAGGGTATCCAGAAGCTTGGTTATCTACTGGAACCACACACTGATTTTATCATGGCAGTCATTGCAGAGGAACTTGGGTTTATCGGTGTGATTATTGTTGTTGGCATGCTGGCAGTGATTGTTCTGCGTGGTTTGTTCATCGCAAGGAAGTGTCCCGATAGTTTTGGGTCACTGTTGGCCATCGGAATATCTGCTATGGTTGGAATCCAAGCCTTTATTAATCTTGGTGCCATTAGCGGAATGCTGCCTATTACCGGTGTTCCGCTTCCATTTGTCAGTTATGGCGGGTCAAGCCTTCTCGTTATGATGATGGGTATGGGTATTTTGAATAATATTGCAAAGTCAGTCAGAAAAACAGAACAAGAGCCCGTTCCTGTCAGCGAAGATAAAAAATCTGGAAATAATCATGTATCGACTGGAGGAGGAAAAGTATGGGTGAAGTAAAACAGATTAACAAAGTATTAGTCGCAAACCGCGGGGAGATTGCTATACGTGTGTTTCGTGCATGTACAGAACTGAATATTCGGACGGTTGCGATTTACTCAAAGGAAGATATTAGTTCCTATCATCGCTATAAGGCTGATGAAGCCTATTTGGTAGGGGAAGGGAAAAAGCCCATTGAAGCTTATCTTGATATTGAAGGAATCATTGATCTTGCCAAAGAGGTTGGGGTCGATGCCATTCATCCCGGCTATGGTTTCCTGTCTGAGAATATTGAATTTGCTAGACGTTGTGAAGAAGAGGGAATTATTTTCATCGGCCCGACAAGTGAGCATCTGAACATGTTCGGTGATAAGGTTAAAGCGAGAACGCAAGCAGTCAAGGCCGGACTCCCAGTTATCCCGGGCAGTGATGGTCCTATTACTTCATTGCAAGAAGCTGAGACATTCGGGCGGGAACATGGCTATCCGATTATTATTAAAGCCTCACTCGGTGGTGGCGGCCGAGGGATGCGGATTGTCCGGAGTGAAGAAGCATTGGTAGAGGCATTTGACCGTGCCAGATCCGAGGCGAAAGCATCCTTTGGCAGTGATGAAGTATATTTGGAAAAATTAATCGAGAATCCGAAACATATTGAAGTACAAATCATTGGTGACACCCATCAAAATACCGTTCATTTATTTGAACGTGATTGTTCCGTACAGCGCCGGCATCAGAAGGTAGTTGAGGCAGCTCCGAGTCTTTCCCTATCCGAAGAAATCCGGGATGAAATTTGTGATGCAGCTGTTCGGCTAATGAAGAATGTAAATTATATCAATGCCGGAACTGTCGAGTTTCTCGTAACTGATGAAGCGTATTATTTTATCGAAGTAAATCCACGGGTACAAGTGGAACATACCATTACGGAAATGATAACTGGTGTTGATATTGTTCAGACGCAAATTAAAATAGCTGAAGGCAGAAACATACACGACTCATCGATTGACATTCCTAAGCAGGAAGAAATTTCAACGTTGGGGTATGCTATCCAGTCCCGCGTAACCACAGAGGACCCACTGAATAATTTTATGCCTGATACCGGTAAAATTATGGCATATCGTACTGGTGGAGGCTTTGGCGTCCGTCTTGATGCAGGGAATGGATTTCAAGGGGCGGTTATTTCGCCGCACTATGATTCATTGCTTGTAAAAGTTTCGACATGGGCGCTGTCGTTTGATCAAGCTGCACAAAAAATGATCAGAAATTTAAAGGAATTCAGGATACGAGGGATCAAAACGAACATCCCGTTTTTAGAAAATGTCATCTCGCATGAACAGTTTTTATCAGGTGAATATAGTACAACGTTTATCGATCAGACACCCGAATTATACGTATTTCCTAAAAGAAAAGACCGCGGGACAAAAATGCTAACCTATATCGGGAATACGACGGTGAACGGATTTGAAGGTGTCCCTACAAAAGAAAAGCCTGATCTTATTCCACCGGTAATACCGGCAGTAAACAAGCAGAAGCCTTTTCCGGATGGAACAAAACAAATTCTAGATAAACACGGCCCGGATTATTTAGCAAAATGGCTGCAAAAGCAGGATAACGTGATGCTTACCGATACAACATTTCGCGATGCTCATCAGTCATTGCTTGCAACAAGAATACGTACAAAGGATTTAGAGCAAATTGCCGAACCGACGGCAAGAATGCTTCCGGAACTTTTCTCTGTTGAAATGTGGGGTGGTGCCACATTTGATGTTGCCTACCGCTTCTTAAAAGAAGACCCTTGGCAGCGGCTCTTAAAACTGCGTGAAAAAATGCCGAACGTCTTAATGCAAATGCTGCTACGGGCAAGTAATGCAGTTGGTTACAAAAACTATCCGGATAACCTGATTAATGAATTTGTTGGAAACAGTGCGACTGCTGGAATCGATGTATTCCGAATCTTTGACAGTTTGAACTGGGTGGAAGGCATGCGGCCAGCAATACAGTCGGTTCGTGACAATAATAAGATTGCCGAGGCAGCCATGTGTTACACCGGGGATATCCTCGATTCCGGGCGTTCGAAATATGACCTGGATTATTACAAAAAACTTGCCAAAGAACTTGAGCAGTCCGGCGCACATATTCTCGGCATAAAAGATATGGCAGGATTATTGAAGCCTGAAGCAGCTTATCAGCTCATCGCATCACTGAAAGAAACAGTTGATTTGCCCGTACATTTGCATACACACGATACAAGCGGTAATGGAATTTATATGTACGCTCGTGCAATCGACGCCGGCGTGGATGCAGTCGATGTGGCTAATGCACCGATGGCCGGACTGACATCACAGCCAAGTGCGCAATCGCTGTACCATGCGATGGAAGGATCCAATCGTCAGCCGAATATCAACATTGATAACTTTGAAAAACTGTCGCATTATTGGGAAGGCATTCGTACCCACTACCAGGATTTTGAAAGCGGTCTGAAAGCCCCGCATACGGAAATTTACTTTCATGAAATGCCTGGTGGACAATACAGCAATCTCAGGCAGCAGGCCAAGGCAGTGGGGCTGGAGGAGCGTTGGAATGAAGTGAAGACAATGTTCCGGCGTGTGAACTATATGTTTGGGGATATTATTAAAGTGACACCATCCTCCAAAATAGTCGGGGACATGGCACTGTTCATGGTACAGAATAATTTGACTGAAGATGACATCTATGAACGTGGCGAATCAATTGATTTTCCTGAATCAGTCATTGAATTCATGCAAGGATATATCGGCCAACCATATCAAGGATTTCCAAAAGAGTTACAGCGGATTATCCTAAAAGGGAAGAAGCCAATTAAAGAGCGGCCGGGCGAACTGCTTGATCCGGTGAATTTCACCGAACTGCGAAATTCACTGTTTAAAACACTTGATCGGCAAGTGACGGATTTTGATTTGATTTCTTATGCACTGTATCCGAAAGTGTTTATGGATTATCACCGTTTTTATGAAACGTATGGGGATATTTCCGTTCTTGACACACTTACTTTCTTCTATGGCATGAAATTGGATGAGGAAATTGAAGTGGAAATTGAACAGGGCAAAACACTATTTGTAAAACTAGTTTCTATTTCTGAGCCTCGTTCGGATGGAACAAGAGTTATTTATTTTGAACTGAATGGGCAAGCAAGGCAAGTGGTTGTCAACGACGAAAATGTAACATCCCAGGTGGAAACCAGACCGAAAGTTGATCAGGAAAATGAGAAACAAATTGGTGCTACGATGCCAGGGACGGTCGTTAAGGTCATCAGTGAAGAAGGTGATACCGTTCAAAAAGGTGACCATCTACTTATCAATGAAGCTATGAAAATGGAAACAACTGTTCAAGCCCCGTTTAGCGGTGTTATTAAGCGAATTTATGTGAAGAATGGGGACGCAATCGAAACGAATGATCTACTAATAGAATTTGAATAGAAAAAAGGGTAATGGAAAATTCCATTACCCTTTTTAACGTTAGAAAGTAAGGCCTAATTCAATTACCTTTACATCTTGAGGCGAGGAGGACAAAGTAACTGAGCATGGAAAAATAACAGGTGACCACAAATGCATGTAATAATGCAATACCAAGGTTAAGCATAGAAAAAATGATCATTGCACCAAAAAATACTTGCAGACTGATCAGCAAGATTGTAGTTATTGAGCCCCAGAACATGACACGGTTTTTTCGATAATTTGTCATAATTTTAATAAATAATAGGATTGTCCATATGAATAATATACTAGCAAAAAGCCGATGCCCCATTTGAATCCACTGGTCAAAGCTGTATGCACCAAATGCAAATGGTGAACCGTTTGTACAAAATGGCCAGTCGCCACACACCATGCTTGCTTCTGCGTGCCGTACAAGTGCACCTGTGTAAACGACAACTAAGGTGAAGAGGGTTATGGCGTATATTTCGTAACGGTGCTTTTTTTGTATGACTAGAGACGACGCATCAAATTTCTTATCGATTTCAAATATAAGGAGCATCAGCAAAAACACAGCTGTGAATGAAATAAGTGAAATCCCGAAATGGGTAGCCAGGATGAAATCGGATTGATTCCATATGACAGCCGCTGCCCCGATTAAAGCTTGCAGCAGTAGGAAAAACGACGACATAAACGCAAGGAACTTAACCTCGCGTTTATGTCCAGCGACAATCCAAGAAATAACCGACAAAGCTAAAACAACAATTCCCATAATGCCGGAAACAAGTCGGTGACTTAATTCAATAACTAATTCAGGAGTTATATTGGATGGCAACAATTGACCATTGCAAAGTGGCCAGCTTGCACCGCAACCCATGCCTGATCCAGTTTTTGTAACCAGCGCACCACCAAGTAAAACAAATATCATTCCTAACGTGGAAACGACAGAGAGCCACTTTAAAGTCCTAATCATATGATTGCCTCACTTTTATCAAAAATAATTACGTTGCTTCTATCTATCATAATAGCACTGCTGTTATACGGCAAATGAAAATAGTCGATTGCTCTGAATACACAATTGACATCTTACCATGAGTTAACACTATTTTCACCATAAAAATATAAAAAACGCTTGCATTGTTGAGCGTTGTTTGCTAGAAATAATATAGGGGATATTCAGTAAGCATCATACTTTCATGCCCTGTTTTCATGGGAAAAAAGTACATAGGTAGATTGATGGAAACTAAAAATTATAGCCTTTCGTTTATTTAGGACACCATCTTTCACAAATTTGTCACACTTTTTTCGGGTTAATTAAATTGTATTATGTCATACCTAAATAGAAAGTATGTTCATTCCATGATACAATTGGGATAATTCAAAAAGGATAATTTTGGGGCTACTTAGGTATGATAATACTATGCTAGGTTATTGTGCTTTTTGTTGGGATGAGAGAAAAGGGGGGATGTATATATGGATAAGGTAGAGACGACTACTAAACCACTAATTGAAAGGTCGTCCTGCATTAAGGGGGAAAACCCGACATTTTTCGCAGACCTTAAAGCATTGATCAAAGTGGGAATTGTGAATTCAAATCTGATAACGGCGTTTGCTGGTTTTTGGCTCGCTATTCATTTCACAGGTACTTCGTTCACTGCTAACTGGGGGCTTTTTCTGTTGACGATGGCGGGAAGTGCACTAGTAATTGCGGGCGGATGTATTATGAATAATTGGTATGACGCTGATATCGATCCAGTCATGTCAAGGACAAAAACTCGTCCCTCGGTGACCGGTAGTATACCACGTAACCGTATTCTCATGATGGGAGTTTTTTCATCTGTGCTAGGTCATGTTCTTCTTTTGTTTACAACATTGGAAGCTGCAATTATTGCTTTTTTGGGCTGGTTCACCTATGTAGTCCTTTATACAGTATGGTCGAAGCGCAGATATACACTTAACACTGCAATCGGAAGTTTTTCCGGTGCGGTGCCGCCGCTTATTGGGTGGGCAGCTGTTGACCCCGGCCTCCACTCGGTGGCTTTTGTGCTGTTTTTAATCATGTTTATTTGGCAGACGCCACATTTTCTGGCGCTGGCAATGAAAAAAACAAAAGAATATAAAGCTGCTGGTGTGCCAATGTTGCCTGTTGTACACGGATTTGAAATGACTAAACGTCAGATTGCCGTGTATATCGCATGTTTGTTCCCGCTACCGTTTTACATGTGGGAATTAGGGCCTGTTTTCATTGTGATTGCCACGCTTTTGAATATTGGCTGGCTAATAATGAGTATCAGTGGATTCTTTGTGAAAAATGATTTGAAATGGGCGAATATGATCTTTGTCTATTCCTTAAATTATTTAACGATCTTATTTTTGATGATGGTTGTCGTAACGTTTGAATTCCCCTTAAGTTAAGCTGGTTTCTGTATGATAAAAAACATAGGAAACTCAAAAGAAGAAAGAGAGGTATGAATACATGAAAGGTTGGATGGGTAAAATCCGTGCAGTTTTTCTACTGGGTCTGACGGCTCTGGTGCTTTCGGCATGTGGTAGGGAGAACCTAACCGCACTTGACCCGAAAGGTTACGGGGCACAAAAATCATTTGATTTAATCATTCTTTCAACTGTTGTAATGCTTTTTGTGCTGGCTGCCGTCATGGTTGTTTATACGATTGTATTGATCAAGTACAGGAAGAAAAAAGGTCAGGAAGATTATATCCCGAAACAGGTGGAAGGTAATAAAACACTGGAGACGATATGGACTATTATTCCGATTATCCTGCTGTTAATCATTGCTGTTCCTACCGTTACTGCAACATTTGACTTGGCGGATACTTCGGGTTCTGATGATCACATGAATATTCAAGTGACTGGTAACCAGTACTGGTGGCATTTCAATTATGAAGGACAGGAAATCCAAACAAGTCAGGATATGTATATTCCGGTGGGTGAAAAAGTTTACCTTAACATGAAGTCAGCTGATGTCACTCATTCATTCTGGTTGCCTACTGTTACAGGGAAAATGGACGTAAACCCGGATAATGAAAACACCATGTACATCGAAGCTTATGAAGAGGGTGTTTACTGGGGTAAATGTGCTGAATTCTGCGGACCTGCTCACTCGCTTATGGACTTTAAAGTCATTGCCGTAAGCCAAGATGAATTTGATCAGTGGGTAGCAGACATGCAGAATGTCGATCCTGATGCTGAGCCGGATAGTGCTGTGGCACAGGATGGAAAGGCTCTCTTTGAAGAAAATAACTGCATGGGGTGTCACGCCATTGGATCATCCCCGGTACAAGTCGGTCCAAATCTGACAGACTTTGGTAATCGGTCTAAATTAGCCGGTACAGAAGAAATGAATAAAGAGAACCTTGTTCAATGGATAATGGATCCTGAATCCATGAAACCCGGTAATAAAATGACCGGTAATTATCCAGAAGTATCAAAAGATGAAGCGGGTAAAATTGCAGAATATCTATTGCAATTAAAACCGTCTGAAATCACACCTGAAAGCGCAAAGGATTAATGTTTCATTCTAAATTATGACTTGAAAAGATGAAAGGGAGGTTACTGATTATGAGTATAGCAGCTGCTCAAAAACGGAGCTTCGGCGCTGTCCTGTGGGATTATTTAACTACTGTCGACCATAAGAAAATTGCACATTTGTACTTGATTGGCGGAGGGTTTTTCTTCCTGCTTGGCGGACTTGAAGCGATGATTATCCGTATACAGCTGATTAAACCCGAGAATGATTTTGTCAGTGCTGGTTTTTATAATGAAGTTTTCACCATGCATGGAACAACGATGATTTTTCTTGCTGCCATGCCGCTGTTATTAGGTTTGATGAATGCCGCAGTTCCATTGCAGATTGGGGCGCGGGATGTCGCTTTTCCATTTTTAAATTCATTAGGATTCTGGTTGTTTATGTTTGGTGGTCTTTTGCTGAACATGAGCTGGTTCTTCGGAGGTGCACCTGATGCCGGCTGGACATCATATGTACCGGTATCCACAACGTCCCCGGGGCACGGTGTAGACTTCTATGTGATGGGCTTGCAGATAGCAGGTGCCGGAACATTGATCGGTGGTATTAACTTCCTGGTGACGATTATCAATATGCGTGCACCTGGTATGACTTTTATGCGTATGCCACTGTTTTCATGGACGACATTTATAACAAGTGTTTTAATCTTATTCGCATTCCCGGCATTAACGGTTGGATTGTTCCTGTTAATGTTTGATCGTATGTTCGGTACAGCGTTTTTCGATGTTAGCCTAGGTGGTAACACCATTATTTGGCAGCATTTATTCTGGATATTTGGGCATCCGGAGGTATATATATTAATACTTCCGACGTTTGGCATATTCAGTGATGTGTTTTCAACATTCTCTAAAAAACGCTTGTTCGGCTACACGGCAATGGTGTTTGCGACTATTCTGATTGCCTTTTTAGGTTTTATGGTTTGGGCGCACCACATGTTCACCGTAGGCCTTGGTCCTGTAGCAAACTCGCTATTTGCGATTGCAACAATGGCCATCGCGGTGCCAACGGGAATTAAAATCTTTAACTGGCTAGCGACAATGTGGGGAGGAAGTATAACCATAAACACAACGATGCTTTGGTCATTAGGTTTTATCCCTACATTTACAATTGGCGGAATGACTGGTGTCATGGTTGCGTCAGTTGTTGCAGACTATCAGTACCATGATACGTACTTCGTTGTTGCACACTTCCACTATGTAATTGTTGGTGGTACGGTATTTGGAATCATGGCAGGTCTGCATCATTGGTGGCCAAAAATGTTCGGACGCATTCTTAATGAGACAATGGGTAAATTGACTTTCTGGACATTTTTTATCGGTTTCCATTTGACATTCTTTATCCAGCACTTCCTTGGTTTAATGGGAATGCCGCGTCGTTATTGGGTGTTCCTCGAAAATCAGGGGCTTGATCTGGGTAACTTGATAAGTACAATTGGTGCCTTCTTCATGGCATTTGGTGTCATCGTGTTCATGATTAATGTTGTGTATTCAGCGGTTAAAGGAGAAAAGGCCGGTGCGGACCCTTGGGATGGACGTACGCTTGAGTGGACAATCGCATCACCGCCGCCATTCTATAATTTTAAACAGACACCGCTGGTTCGTGGACTTGATCCATTGTGGATTGAAAAGACAGAAGGAAAAGGGAAAATGACACCTGCAGAGCCACTGGGTGATATTCATATGCCAAACCCAACGTTCTTGCCGTTCATGATGTCATTAGGACTATTCGTTGCCGGCTTTGGTTTTATTTACCAAGTGAACTATGATTGGGCATATGGACTGTTATTCGGTGGTATGGCAATCACCTTAGTTTGTATGCTCCTGCGCTCGCTGAAAGACGACCATGGTTACCATATTCCGAAAGAGGAATTAGAAGGGAAGGCTAAATAATATGAGTCATGATCAATCATTGAATCCGGAAATCATGCCGAATGAGCCGGAAAAAGCCACCCTTGAAGGAAAGAATAAATTTCTCGGTTTTTGGTTCTTTCTTGGTGGGGAAACCGTATTGTTCGCCAGCCTATTTGGTACATTTCTTGCCTTGCGCCATTCAACGGCTGACGGGCCAACGGCAAATGAACTGTTCGGATTGGAACTTGTCTTCATCATGACCATGCTGCTTTTGACAAGTTCACTCACAAGTGTATACGCTGTATACCAAATGCGGAATAACAATTTTAAGAAAATGCAACTCTGGTTTGGCATTACTGCTGTTTTAGGTTTTGCATTTCTGGGGTGTGAAATATATGAGTTCACACACTATATTACTGAGTATGGTTTCACATTCCGTTCGTCTGCATTTGGATCAGCTTTCTATGCACTTGTTGGCTTCCACGGAGGTCACGTAACATTTGGGCTGGCATGGCTGATAGCCTTAATGCTACGCAACGCAAAACGGGGACTAAACTTGTATAATGCACCTAAATATTATACGTTCAGCCTTTACTGGCATTTTATCGATGTTATTTGGGTGTTCATTTTCACGGTAGTCTACCTAATGGGAAAGGTGGGATAATCAATGGCTGAGAACACCAATTCCGGAGAAGGCAATCCGTTCCATAGACAAAAGAACAGAGAGGAAATGAAAAAACAGCTTATTTCCTTTGCCTTGATGATTCTATTTACAATTATTGCCTTTGTTATCGTTACAACGGATATGATGAAAGAAATGTACGTTATACCCGTGCTGCTAATTTTGGCTATCGTACAGGTTGCTTTCCAGTTATACTATTTTATGCATTTAAAGGATAAGGGACACGAGTTCGCCAGTGTCATGATTTACGGCGGTGTGTGGGCCGCGGCGCTGACTCTGGCAGGGCTAGGTGTTATCACATGGTGGTAATGTGTTAAAAGACCGGGGACTATCCCGGTCTTTTTCATTACAGAAGATTGTGATTTTCTGTCTTTAAATTGTCATATTACATGTGTGTGTGTTGGTGAAAAATACGTTATAATAAAATAAGTATAATACTCATTTTTGGAGTGTGTTTATATGTGGCTTGAGTTACAGATATTCGGTTTTCGCGCGCTGTGGAGTCCCTACTTCTTGCTATTTGTTTTGGGGCTTGCATTAACATATTATTTGATTACAGGACCATACCGTCATAAGTTTGGTGGTAAAGGGGAAGCACGTCCATCAGGGAAGCAACAAGCCTTTGTCTATTCTGGCTTGGTTCTTCTATATGCTGTAAAAGGATCACCAATTGATTTATTGACCCATATCACACTAACAGCCCATATGATACAGATGGCCATTTATTTACTAATATTCCCCATCTTTACCATTAAGGGTATACCAGCATGGTTGTGGGAAAAGGCTGTCTGCCGGCCATTGATTGAACCGGCTATGAGATTCCTGTCAAAACCGCTCATATCATTGCTTTTGTTTAACACATTGTTTTCGTTTTATCATTTGCCGGTAATATTTGATTTTGCGAAGTCTTCACAAATGGCACATTCAACTTTTTCGGTCGTTCTTTTAATCGCAGCATTTGTTGTTTGGTGGCCAATGCTTTCGCCTATGAAGGAATTTAACCGCATGCAACCGCTTGGGAAGATTTTCTACATTTTCACAAATAGTGTTTTAATTACACCTGCTTGTGTATTGCTTATTTTTGCTGATGCTCCTGTTTATGCTGCCTACACGCGGGACGGGGCTTGGATACAGGCATTGGCTTTATGCGTGCCAGCCGATGTACTACAAGGGCTGCCTGGTTCTATTTCCGGACCAGAGTTTTTCTCGCCAATGACGATTTTAGAGGATCAACAGCTTGGTGGAATTGTCATG